>CAZROW010000021.1:0-2621 GCA_964601805.1 uncultured Enterobacteriaceae bacterium | reverse complement strand
GCCAATGCCATTGCCGAGGTGGTCAGTGCCCAGAAGCAGCAGGACGTGGCCTGAACGATGTCTTTACCTGGTAGCAACACAAAGGCGCTGAATCCTCCAAACCCCTGAATTTTCTTGCTTTGGCGCGTTTGGTTTCTTGCATATACCCCCCATCTTGGTTAGTATTTGCGCCCATTTTTGACGGGCTAAAATCCCGGGCCGGATGAATTCCGGACGAGATCGACAGGTCGAACTGGACACCACGTAGTATCATGCGAAAAGTATCATGCGAAACCCGCTGGTAGCAGCAAACTGGAAAATGCATGGTCGCACAGAAAGCAATGCGGCCTTGCTAAGTGCCCTGGTAGCTGGTCTCGATGCCCGGTCAGCGACCGAAGTATTGATTTGCCCGCCAGCGGTTTACCTGCAGCAGGCAGGTGAAAGCCTGAAAGGCTCCAATGTACTGCTGGGCGCACAGAATATGCATGCCAGTGAAAGCGGTGCTTTCACCGGTGAAGTGGCGGCACCGATGCTGCGGGATTTTGGCTGCAGCCACGTGATTATCGGTCACTCGGAACGGCGCGAGCTGTTTCAGGAAAGTGATCAGTTTGTGGCAGAAAAGTTTGCCACCGCTGTCGCTAACGACATCACACCCGTGTTATGTGTCGGTGAGAGTCGTGAGCAGCGCGAGGCCGGCGAAACAGAGGCGACAGTATTGCGACAGTTACAGGCTGTCGTGGAGCATGTTGGCATTGATGCCTTTGCTGGTGCTGTGATTGCCTATGAGCCTGTTTGGGCCATTGGCACTGGATTGACCGCTACGCCTGAACAGGCCCAGGAAGTCCACGCATTGATCAGGACTACCCTTGCCAGCAACAATAAAGAAGTTGCCGGGGCGATCAGGATTTTATACGGCGGCAGTGTCAAGGCAGGCAATGCTGAAGAACTGTTTGCCCAGCCTGATATAGATGGCGGTCTTGTGGGTGGTGCCTCACTGGTGGCAGAAGATTTTTTGAAAATTTGTTCGAGTTGCAAGTAACAGTAAATCAACTTCTGGTTTAGTCGTTTGGTTTAGTCGTTACTCAAGAGAGAATTTATGGAATCTATCATTATATTAGTACACGTCATTGCGGCTATCGCGATTACCGGTCTGGTGTTGATCCAGCAGGGTAAAGGTGCCGACATGGGTGCCTCTTTCGGTAGTGGCGCTTCCCAGACTATTTTCGGAAGCTCCGGCAGCGGCAACGTGCTGACCAAGTCAACCAGCATCATGGCGGTTGTCTTTTTTGTAACAAGCCTGGGGCTGGCTGTGTTGGCTCGCCAGCAGGCGGATCTGAGCATCGATAACAGTGGCCTGATCGAAAACCTCGACGAGATTGCTGTCCAGCAGGAAGCAGCTGCAGCAGCAAACCAGGCACAAAGCGATATTCCGGTGGTGGCAGATGAAGCACCGGAAGGTGATATCCCTGTCCTGGAAGACCAGGCACAGGCTGACGATGTGCCTGTTGTTGGAGCAGGAGTTGACGCAGGAGATACTGAAGAATAAGCCGAAGTGGTGGAATTGGTAGACACGCTATCTTGAGGGGGTAGTGACCTACGGTCGTGCCGGTTCAAGTCCGGCCTTCGGCACCAAATATCCTTTAAAAATTACCTGAGGCTGTTCGCTAAGGTAATCTTTAGAGTTTACACACAGTAGGCAGGGAGCCCATAGGGCTCCTGAACCACCAATGCCAAAGAAGATACAGGAAACAGACTGCTGAAAAGCCCAAACAAAGCTGATCGAAGCCGATACACACAGTACGCTGGAGCCGTCAGGCTCCTACCCCGGAGTTAATGTTGCTCTTTCAGACAGTTATATCCTCACAGCATTAACCTGGATCAGTGTAAGTAAACAAAACTCAGGGAGCTCGCAGAGCTCCTGAATCACGTATATAAGAAAAAACAGTGAAATCAGACTCTTGAAATTTCTGAGATACTGATCGAAGCCAAAACTTAATTCAGGGCCAGAATCACCAGCTTTCCCCAATCAATATCCCTGAAAACGGCACAGAGTATTCCTCGAATAGCCAGTAAGCGTCCCAATTGCACGATTTATGGGCAATCCAGCGGTTCCGGGGCAAGGTTGACCTTGACCATTACCCGCAGGGCTCCTATAATTCCCGGCCTTTCCGTGGAGCACATTGGCTACGGAAGATAAGGAAAAAATGAAAGTTTTGATTAGTTGCGGGGTGGAGCAGTCTGGCAGCTCGTCGGGCTCATAACCCGAAGGTCGTAGGTTCAAATCCTGCCCCCGCTACCAATTTTGGAAAGAGAAAGAGTAGAACAGGTTTAGTTTGAGCCTGTTGGTTTACAGAGAAAACGGCTTGTCGGGCTCGACTCTTTATAAACCATTGGGAAGGTCGTATGTTGAAATCCTGCCCCCGCTACCAATTTTCAATTTTTCCAGATGCTTTAATAAAAAGCTTTATAGAGGCTTTAAGGTTTTAAAAGATCGTAGCTAGTAGAGCTCTCTTTTAAACCGCGGGTAGATTTACAGGCTTATCACCTGTTCCCGTTATCAAACTTTAGGAAACCGTTTCTGTTTAGGGTTTCCAGATTTTAAAGCCCCTATATGGGGCTTTTTAGTAAGTGTAAATAAGTAG
>CAZROW010000020.1:0-43346 GCA_964601805.1 uncultured Enterobacteriaceae bacterium | reverse complement strand
CGATAAAACGATAAAACGATAAAACGATAAAAGGGCTGCAGCATCATCATGTCGACGATGCTGCAGCTTCAATAAAGCCTAGTCGAAGTTTTTCATTTCCAGGGTCCATTCGTCATCGGTGCACAGGATGCAGTTGTCACCGACAAACCATTTGGCTGCCTCCTGGTCACCGCGCAATTGCCAGTTCAGCCAGTTGACGGCCACCTGGGCCGCCTCACCACCATTTTCCTCGAAATAGGTACCGCCATGGCCCACCGGCAGATTGGCTACCGCTGCAGGCACATGATTGATGCGGGCGTAATCATCCATGCCGTTGACGTAAGCGATATCGGGTTCGCCACCGAGAATGTAGATGACTGAAGTGTGGAAATCGTTGAGCTGATCCTTGGTGGCAGCCATGGCGGCCAGGGGGGGAGCACCGGAATTGTCGATGACTACGCCGGTATTGTGCAGCACCAGGGTATCCACGCGGGGATCACCACCCATCTGGACGGCTTCCAGGCCGCCACAACTGAATCCGGACAGGGCAATCTGGTCGCCATCGATGCGGTTGTAATAGGGACTATCTTCGCGGGCGTTTTCGTGCAGGGCCCAGTCGATAGCGGCGGTCAGGTCCTCGGATACCGTGCGGCGCGGCTGTTGGCCTTCAGGCACGGTCTCGCGTTCATGGGCGCCGGGTCCGCTGTAGATACGGCCGTTGGCAATGACCAGGTAGCCGTGGGATGCCAGTTCCAGCAGGTGAAAGCGTGTGCTGGCGCCATCGGTGGAGCAACCACCATTACCCCAGGCCACCAGGCCCAGCTTCTGATTGCCCATGGCGGACAGGTTCTGCGGCCGGTAAATGACGTGGTCGGCCAGTGAGCTCACTTCTTCTTTCATGGCCGGGTAGGGGCCGGTGCCGATATTGTCAGGTTGCCTGTCCCGCTCCGGGTCAGGCTGGGCGCTGGCGCCCGGCATGCAGGTAAAAGCCAGCAATGTAGCCAGCAGGCTTGCGGTTGAAATCTGTCCCTGGAATCTTGTCATGACTTTCCCCTTCAATGTTATTCAGTTTATTTTTATTGGTGTTCAGGTCGGGCCTTGCTGTAACAGGCGAGCAAGGATTGTCTGCCCGAGTGTCAGCCAGTGTCAATATAAAAGCGGCATTTACAGGCATTGGTGCAGCCAAAATACTGGAGAAATGCCGGTTTTATGCATTGTAATTGCGGATTAAATTGTTAACAATCTGTTGCCTGCAGATCATATTTGCAGTGCAGTCCGGTGCTGCGTCGCAGCATATCGCGACGCTAAAATAATAAAAATCGCATTACGAGGGGGAATCATGTCCAGGTTGTTGTTGAATACCTTTTTCCTGATGGTAACCAGCCTGGGGTCACTGGCCCAGGCCCAGCCGGTCTCCGGTACTTTGCAGCCACCGGGTTTCATCGGTGCCGCCGCGGGTAACGGGCAGTGGCCGGCCGTTGCCCAGAGCCGGGCTGACCTGCGCACCCATACGCTTTACCGCCCCGTTGAGCTGCCTGATGCACCGATGCCGGTATTGCTGTGGGGGAACGGGGGTTGCAGTGACAATGGTCTTGGCCACAGTTATTTCCTGCGTGAAGTGGCTTCCCATGGCTACCTGGTTGTGGCTTTGGGCTATGCCACCAGTGAAAGACCCCTGGAAGGTGACCGTCCCCAGGCCCCGCCGCCGGCACCCCCGGCAGACCGTGACAACACGAGACCGCCGGCGGACTTGCCACCCGATGCCACCAATGTCGAGCAGCATTACTACGCCATGGACTGGCTGGCCGAGCGTAATGCTGATCCACTCGACGAGCTTTATGGACATGCCGATCTGTCGCGCATTGCGGTTGCCGGTCACAGTTGTGGCGGCCTGCAGGCCATCAAGACAGCAGCCGATCCGCGAATTGATACCGCCATGATTTTTGACAGTGGCATTTACAATGCCGGCAACCGGGGAATCAGCGGAGTCAATGTCAGCAAGAATGAACTCAACAACCTGCACGGCCCGATTGCCTATATCACCGGTGGTCCCAGTGATATTGCCCATGTCAATTCGGTGGATGATGTGTCACGCATCAATCATGTACCGGTATTTTTCAGCTGGTTGCCGGTTGGTCACGGCGGGACTTTCTGGAAGGCGGACGATGGCGCCGAGTGGGGCGAGTTTGCCGTGCACTGGCTCAACTGGCAGTTTAAGGATGACCCGGCTGCGCAGCGCTGGTTTGTCGGCGCTGATTGTGGGTTATGTGAAGATGATCAATGGACGGTAGAGCGGTTTATTACGACGGAATGATAAAAGGATAAAAGGATAAAAGGGTAGGTCGGCATAGGCTCGTAGAGCCGTTTGCCGACGGCTTCGATGGGCATTTCGATAAAACGATAAAGCGATAAAACGATAAAACTTTAATAAAAAGATATAGGTTAATGATGAGTTTTCCTGGTTTACGATCAGTTACTGTTTTCTTGGCTGGCCTGGTATTGGTTGCCTGTTCACAGGAAGCACCAGAGACAGTTGGAAGCAGCTCTTCGGAGGAAGCACCGCAGAGCGTTGAAAGCAGTCCTGCGCCGTCGGCTTCACCGGCTTTTGAACGCAGCTCCCTGTATGTGCCGGTGCGTGATGGTACACGCCTGGCCATGAATATTTATCGGCCTGTTGCACAGGGTGAAGTCGTTACCACGCCGATGCCGGTCATCTTTTTTTTCACGCCTTATCGTTCGCGATTTCAGGGTGAAGACGGCACGATTACCGAGCTGGCCCCGGCTAAAAGCATGGGCATTATGCGCATGCTGGATGCCGGCTATACCATCGCCATCGCTGATGTCCGTGGTAAGGGTGCGTCCTTTGGTGCTCGCCGCGGTTTTGAAGACCGCACGGAAGCCTATGATGGTTATGACCTGATCCAGTGGCTGGCCGACCAGTCCTGGTCAAACGGTGTTGTTGGCATGGCGGGCTGCTCCTACCTGGGCGGCTCCACGGTGCATGTGGCCAGTACACGGCCACCTGCGCTGAAAGCGATATTCGTCGGTGCCACTGACCTGGATAAATACGATTTTGTGCGTCGTGGCGGAATTACAGCCCAGTTCAACACGCGCCCGGATGAACCCCTGAGTGATGACCTCATGAGCCTGCCCATGGATGCCGATACCGATGGCAGTCTTCTACGCGAAGCCGTGGCCCAGCATGCCGACAACACCCCCATGGCACCGCTGTGGTATGGCATGCCGTTTCGCGACAGTATTTCCAGCCTGACAGGTAACGCGTTCTGGGAAGAGGTGGGCCCTTACACTTACCTGGAGGACCTGCAGGACAGCGGTATACCGTCCTATTTCTGGAGTAACCTGAAAGATGAGCCTACTTCACAGGTCATCCTGGCGGCAGCCAACCTGGACAGTCGTTTGCTGATTGGCCCGGGCAGTCACTGTGTACCACCACCGGACTATGACCTGGGCGGCGAGATCAAACGCTTTTTTGATTTTCATCTCAAGAATGTCGACAACGGTTTTGACGAGGATCCCCGAACCACCCTGTGGGTGGAAAATGCGCCAGAAGATGAGCACTGGCGAGTGGGGGATTTTTTACCGGGCGAAGAGTCAGAAACTGCTACCTGGTATCTTGGCAGTGACAATGTGATGCCGGAATATGCTGCCAACAATGGCTCCCTGGGCGCGGTCCCCGGGAATACAACGCAACAGCAATTCACGGTGAGTTACGATGTCGGTGATGGGGAATACTTTGCCTTCTGGGGCGAGGAACAGGATGAAAACGGTCTGACCTATACCAGCGTGCCACTGGCAGAAGACCTGCACCTTGAAGGCTACCCGATAACACACCTGGAACTCAGTGTTGACCGGGACGATGCCAATATTTTTGTCTATCTGGAAGAAGTGGCACCCGGAGGAGAGATTGAGGTTCTTGCCATGGGACGCCTGGCGGCGTCCTATCGCGGTACAGCCCAGGCACCCTATGACACCCTGGGATTGCCCTGGCACTCAGGCTTGCAGAAGGATCACCAGCCCCTGCGCCCTGGACAGCAGGTCACCATGGATATTGCCATGATGCCTGTCTCGCATATTGTGCCGGCAGGCTACAGGTTGCGACTGAATATTGCCGGTGCCGATCCGCGGCAACGCAACCTGCCAGATATACAACAGGACCCCCCGCCCGAACTGACCGTGTACCTGGGTGGCGAGACCGGATCGCGGCTTTCACTGCCGGTTTTAAAATAAGAAGAAATAGCCGGAATGCTTGACTCATCTGCACTACCCGAAGTATTGTTCACAATATTGTTAACAATACTTTGCGGTTTACCTGCCCCTGTCGTACTCCCTGGAATTCGGCACTGTGATGAAAGTGCTGGTGGGTGTGATAGCCGGTGAGTGAATAACGTTTTTACCCGTAGCCCGGTAAGAGGTCAGGGTACAAAGGCAGAGAACAGAATCTATTATAACAAGAAAATGTCCTCAAGCCTGTTGCCGGATTGGCAACAAGTATCAGGTTTATTATTCAAATTACTTGGTCGCACAAACTATCCGGACATCCATGCTCAGTATGCTTGCAACAGTGGACTTAACGGTCAGGATTCAGATATGCAGCTTGTCGTTTATTTCGACCAGGGCGGAAAGTGCATCATTGATATGAATACGCATCGCTTTTTCAGCCGCCTCAGGCTTGCCGTCAACAATGGCCCTGGTAATCACCTTGTGGTCGGAGTTGGCTTTATCGATACGCTGGGCACTGTAAAAACTGGCAAACAGCAACCTGTAGACGGGAACCGACAGTTGCGAAAGGAACTGGGCAGCATAGCTGTTGCCGGAGCCCTTGATAATCAGCGTGTGCCATTCGTCGTTAAGCTTGGCAAAGCGGCGATGGTCACCCGTGGTCTCAAGGGCGTCCATCTGTTCCTGCAATTTCTGCAATTGTTTCTTCAACTTGGGTTTGTCAGCTTCTGCAAATTCCGACGCCAGCATGCCTTCCAGCGCCATTCGGGCCTTGTAGATCTGGTGAACTTCATCCATGGACAGTTTGCGTACAGAAGCACCGCGAAATTCCTCGATGCTGACCAGTCCCTCGGTTTCAAGTCGCTGCAGGGCTTCGCGCACTTTGCTCCGGCTGGCGCCGGTTTCAGAGACAATGTCGGCTTCAACCAGGCGTTGACCTGGCATGAGATCACCATGTCGAATCTGTTCTCTCAGGTTGTTTACTACGTCCTTGGTGCTTACCGGAGTCTTGGTGCTCCGTTTTTGTGCGGGTTTTGCACTTTCTTTTGCGGGCATGAAATGAATTCCTTGTTTCGTTCAAATTGTGCCAGTGAGTCAATACGGTAAAGTATGATCCAACATTTACCACATGATAAGCAAACTTCTGAGCCGATTGTCCTGGTTTGTACCGGTGACCTGGTCCTGGATGTACCGGAACCGGAGTATTGGCTTGAAGGTATTGCCCCTGTCTTGCAGGCAGCTGATATTACCATCGGTCACCTTGAGGTGCCTCATACAACTGTCAGCCATGAACTGGAAGGTGATGTGCCGGCACCGGGCGCCGATCCGGCCCACCTGGCCGCGCTGGTATATGCCGGTTTTACCGGAGTGACCCTGGCAGGCAATCATATAGCGGACTGCGGTACGCAGGGAATTGACGATACTGTCGCGGAACTGGACAGGCTGGGTATTGCCCATAGCGGTGCCGGTAAAGACCTGGCATCAGCCCGTGCTCCCATGATGCTGGCTGCGGGCAACCGGCGCATCGCCGTGTTCAGTTATAACTGTATTGGCCCGGCCAATGCCTGGGCCGGACCTGATTCTGCCGGTTGCGCCTACCTGCCGGTAGCCACCGCGGACGGTTCGGCAGGTGTGCCCGCCAGTACCTATACGGCACCGTTGCCCGAGGCTGCCGCCATTCTTGAAGAAGATATTGCCAAAGTGCGTAACGAGGTCGACCTGGTGATTGTCGCCCTGCATAAAGGCACGGTCCATACACCGGCAATCGTGGAAGACTATGAGAAAGCCCTGTCCCGGAGTGCCGTAACAGCCGGGGCCGATATCGTCATTGGTCACCATGCCCATATTATCCGGGGTATTGAGTACATCCAGGGTAAACCGGTTTTTCATGGCCTGGGTAACGGCTGCGTGGTCACGCGGGCCCTGAGCCCTGACCAGGATCATGCCGCACGTGCAGCCTGGGCTGAAAAACGCAAGGTGATGTTTGGTTTTGAGCCTGATCCGGCTTATGAGCTGGCCCCGTTTCATCCGGAAGCGGTCAACGGGTTTGTTGCCCGTTTTGCCTGGTACCCGGATGGTCGCCTGGAGGCGGGCCTGGTCCCGGTATTTGTGGACCCACCCGGCAGGCCGCGACTGGCCAGTGAGTCTGAGGCAGAAAAAATCAGCGCCTATGTCCAGGAAATCACAACACGGGCAGGCTTGGGTACACTGTCGTTAAAACAGCGACAGGATATGGTGGTCATTGAATGAACGACAATAATTCTCCCGAAGAACAATCCCGCATCTACCGCTGGCTGGTGATTATCGGCGGCAGCGCCCTGTTGATAGCTACCTGCGTAGATGTCATTGCTGTTGTTGGCCGGGCTACACGCATGCCACTTCTGGGCTCCATCGAGATTGTCCAGTTCGTGGTGGGTATATCCGGTGCTACCGGCCTGATCATGGTGACGCTTAACCAGCGCCATGCCACCGTCATGATTGTTTTCAGCCGGCTGAGAGGATTCCTGAAAAATGTTGTCGGCATGATTAACGGACTGTGTTCCGCCCTGTTTTTTCTCGCGCTGTTTGCCGGTTCGGTGTGGATCCTGGCAGACCTGTGGACTGGCCATGAGGAATCGGAATTCTGGCGCCTGCCATATCGTCCTCTGCGAATGTTTATCTGTGCCAGTATGTTTGCCGTGGTTTGCCTCTTTCTTAAACAGGCCTGGCAGAGGATCAAGTCATGATGGCCACGCCTGAAACCGGCCTGGTCGGTGTTCTTGTCCTGTTTGCCTTGCTGCTGTTGGGCATGCCTATTGGTTGTGCCCTTGGCCTGGTAGGCATCGGCGGGTTGGTGCTGGTCACTGGCATGGAACCGGCCCTGATCAAATCCGGTGTGGTGGTCATGGAAACGCTCACACGGTACGAGTTGGGTACCTTGCCGCTGTTCCTGTTGATGGCCCATTTGTGTTTCTCGTCCAATGCCAGTCGTGACCTGTTCGATGCCGCGGCCAGGTGTATCGGCCATCGTCCTGGCGGCCTGGCCAAAGCTTCGGTGGCCGGGTGTGCCGGCTTCGGTTCCATCAACGGGTCCAGCCTGGCAACGGCAGCGACAATCGGCCTGGTGGCAGTTCCTGAAATGCGTCGCCATGGTTATTCCGATTCCCTGGCCACCGGGGTTGTGGCAGCAGGCGGTACCCTGGGGCAGATCATTCCACCTTCCGGCACGCTGATTGTTTTCGGCATCATTTCCCAGCAGTCCATCGGCACCCTGTTCACCGCAGCCATCATTCCAGGCATTACCCAGATGCTGCTTTATCTTCTGGTGATTTCCCTGCTTGTGCGATGGAAGCCTGACATCGCTCCACGCACAGAAAAAGCCAGCTGGGCCGAGCGCAAGGCAGCCCTGCTGAAAGTGGCGGACATCATGGGCCTGATCCTGGTGGTTATTGGCGGTATCGTCATGGGATGGTTCACGCCGTCGGAGGCGGCTTCCATGGGCGCAGCAGGAGCCTTGATGATTACCTGGTTCCGGCGCCGCCTGTCGTGGAAAGTGTTGTACAACGCCATGGAAGAAACCCTGAAAACCAGCGGCCTGATTTATACCGTGGTTATCGGCACCCTGATCTTTTCTGTGTTCATCAGTGTGACCGGCCTGACCAACGCAGCCGGGGAACTGATTACCAGTATCGGTAGCGGCCCCATTACCACGGTATTGCTGATGGCACTTTTCCTGTTGGTACTGGGCTCTGTACTGGACGGCCTGGCACTGATGCTGCTGGCAACCCCTATCCTCTTGCCCGTTGTCACTTCACTGGGCCTGTCACCTATCTGGTTCGGTATTTTCCTGGTCCGTGCCATGGAAATCGGTTTCATTCATCCGCCCATGGGAATGAATCTTTATGTCATCCAGGGCGTGGCACGGGATGTGACACTGGCCAGGATTTTCCGCGGTGTTATTCCTTTCCTGGCAGCTGATTTTGTTCATCTGCTCTTGATTATTCTGTTTCCTGCAATTGCCCTGGCCCTGCCGGGATGGATAGATTGATGCAAGCTTTAGAGACTTTTCTTGACGACATATTGAAAGAGCCACTGGCTGCGGCCCGCAAAGCGGATAAGCCCGTGGGCTATGTCGGCCTGGACCTGCCACTGGAAATACGTTTTGCCTCGTCTCAGCAGTTCTGTCACTTGCCCTGGAACAAGGAACAGGCCACTCCCCATGCAGACAAGTGGCTGGAATCGTCTTTTCCCGGCTGGGCACGCAGCATGGTGGAAGACTGGATCGCCGGCAGGTTTGACCTGTTTGAGTCCGTTATCTTCACTCGCGGTGATGATGCCAGCCAGCGCCTGTATTACTACCTGTGTGAGCTGCGCAACCGTGGTGTCACCAAAGGGCCCGAGCCGGTTATCTTTGATGTCGCCACCATTCCGCGCAAGACCAGTGTTAACCACTGCATCAATGCTATCAACCGATTGATGCAGACCCTGGGATTGACCAGTGCTGACCTGGAGCAGGGTATCACGCGTGCCAATGAATACCGCCAGTGCTTTGCCGGGCTTCGGAGTCAACGCACGGCACCGGGACAACTTATCGAAAATATCGCCCGTGCCGACCTGTTCTGTGACTTGTTGCCGGACCTGTCTGCCTTTGACTTGCCCGAGAGCAATAATGACAGGGGCCTTGTCCTGGCAGGCTCCATTCCACCGGATGACAGTTTCCAGCAAGCGGCTGAAGCCTGTGGCTGGAATATCGTGGGCGAAGTGAACCAGCGTTCCCTGTCACGTTATGGGGCGCCCATCGAGGTGGGTGCCGATGACCCGGTCACCATGATTGCCCGGCGCATCAATGACAATCCCTATGGTCCGCGGGCCTTTGCTGATCGCAGTGCACGCCTGCTTGCTGAAGTCGAGAGTAGCGGCGCCGAAGCCGTTGTCCTCTGGCTCACCGAGGATGATGAGGCGCAGGCCTGGCACGTGGCCAGCCAGCGTGCTGCCCTGGCAGACAGGAACATTCCTGCACTGGTCATGACGCGGCGGCGCTGGGACGGACAGGACGATTCAATCAAACACATGACAGAATTTCTTCAGGAGTTGAGCGTATGACTATGCTGGCAGGAAAACGGGTAGCAGTAATCGGTATGGCGCCGGAGCGGCCCTTACCGAGATACCTGGCTTCGATGGGTGCCACTATCACTACCGACCCCGGGTCACTTGAGGACCTGGCGGCGGTGGATTTCCTGGTGGATGGTGCAGGCCTGCCTGCCCTGGAAGCCCAGACCGGTTGGTCCCGCGAGCAAATTACGTCAGTTAACCCGGCCCTGGTCCATGTTTCCGTCTCCCCATTCGGAAGCTATGGGCCCGGTGCCGGTTTACAGGGTAGTGAGCTGGTCGCTTCCGCCATGAGTGGTACGCTGAGATTGACGGGTGACCCCGATCGACCGCCGGTGAAGGAAGCACTGGATGCCTGTACGTTTCATGCCGAAATGGTTGCTGCTGCCGGTACCATGGCAGCCCATGTAGAGCGTACTCGTTCCGGTTCCGGCCAGCACGTGGATATTTCCATCCAGGAAGTGGCCTTCAATCGCAATGTGAGCAGCATACTGGCCTGGCAGTTTGACCAGCGCAAGCTGACCCGCTCCGGTGGTGCGCTGAGTTACAACAAGGTATCGGTCCGCTGCATCTGGGCGTTGAAAGATGGCTGGTGTTTTCATTCCCTGATGACCGGCCGCTTTGGTGCACCAGCCAACCAGGCCCTGTCAGACTGGATGGACGAAGTCGGTATACACAACCCCATGCAGGAAGTGGACTGGCTCGCTTACAACCGCTCAACCCTGCCACTTGAGACGCGCCAGTTATGGGAAGCGGCCATGGCAGAATTTTTCCTGACCCGGACACGGCATGAGATTGCCACCGACGGGCATGCCCGTGGCCTGAATGCCTGTGTCATTAACGAGCCCGGTGATGTCCTTGATGATAAACACCTGCAGGCACGTGATTTCTGGCAGTCATCGGGTAATCTGAAAGTCCCGGGACGTTTTGCCCGGCTGACGCTCGGCAAGGAAACTGCACCACATTCACTGGCTGAAGGAAATCGTCCCGGCCCGCTGTCCGGTGTACGTGTCCTGGATTTTTCCTGGGCCCTGGTGGGTTCGGTAACCACCAAAACCCTGGGTGACCTGGGGGCAGAAGTCATCAAGGTGGAAAGCCGCACGCGGCCGTGTTTGTCACGCCTTGATGTCCAGGTATCAGCATCCAGCACCGGTAATTTTGATGACAAGCCCTGGTTTGCTCATCTCAACTCCTCCAAGCGCAGCCTGTCCCTGGACATGAAAAAACCGGAAGCCAGGGAGATTCTCGATCCCTTGATCGAGTGGGCCGATATCGTGGTGGAAAATTTCTCGCCGGGCACCATGGCCAAACTGGGCCTGGATTACGACAGCCTGGTGGCCCGTAACCCCTCTATCATCATGGTGTCAGGCAGTGTTTACGGCCAGACCGGGCCTTTGTCCCAGGAATGGGGTGTGGATGGTACCGGTGGTGCCTTGTCCGGACGCACGTTCCTGACCGGTTGGCCGGATCGTGACCCGGTGATTCCCGGGTCCGTGCCTTACGGGGATGTGATTGTACCCTTCGTCATGGTGGCAACTGCCTCGGCAGCGCTAGCCAGGCGCCAGGCCAACGGGCAGGGCGCGCATATCGATGCCTCCATGTACGAAATCTGTGTGCAGCAAATGCATGATGCCATTGCCGCTGCACAAACCGGTAATCCGCCCAAACGCATGGGTAATGATGATCCGCACTGGTATCGGCAGGGTGTGTGGCCGACCTCCGGCGAGGATCGCTGGATCGCCATCAGTGTGCGTGACGAAAACCAGTGGCAGGAACTGCTTGCCCTGGCCGGCAATGAAGATATCGGTGCCTGGACCGCGCAGCAGGATGAATATGCCCTCATGGAAATTCTGCAGCAGTCGGGCATTGCTGCCGGCGTGGTGCAGGATATCGAGGATGCTTTCCGCGATGCCATGCTCCTTGAGCGGGGCGCCCTGATGACCTTGCCTCATCCGCACCTGGGCGAGTTCGGTCATGTCAGGACACCGATCGATTTTTCCCTGTCCAACGTGGCGCCGTTCAGGGCACCTGGCATGGGTGAACACAATGCCGAGATTGCTACCGAAGTAGCCGGACTGGATGACACCCGGCTGCAAGAGCTGGTCGAACTGGGAGTATTGCAATGAGTACAGCAAGCGGTCAGCGCAGTCGCAAGGACCTGGTATGCACGGCAGAAGCCACGGCGTACCAGAAAGCCTATGGCAAGGAGCTGAAAGAACGTGTGGTGGAAAAGGGTGAGCACTTTGTCCTGGCCCAGGCCGATACGCCCCATGAAATCTTCCATGCCATGGACATACCGCTTGTCACCAACCAGTGGTGGTCAGCCTATATTTCAGCCAAGCAGCTCTCGACCCGCTATTTTGATGCCCTGGTAGAGAAGGGTTATCCTGAAAACAGCTGTAAATACTGCTCCCTGGGCCTGGCCTGTACACTGGCTGGTGATCCGGAAACCGCCCCCTGGGGAGGCCTACCGAAACCCGCCATGCTGGTGGCGCGACTGACCTGCGACTGTATCCAGCAGGTGTTTGCGCAATGGGCCGATGCCCTGGGCACGGATTTTTTCGCCATGGAGGCACCTGCCTGGGAACACAAGGAAGCGGACTGGTTCAAGCATTCAAACAAGCAGTGGGAACGGGTCTACCAGCAGGATCGTATCGACCTGATGGTGGCGGAAATAAAACTTCTTATCGAACAACTGGAAAACAAGACAGGACGCACGTTTGACATGGCCGCGTTGAGCCAGCTCATGGAAAACATTAACGAACAGGAAGGTTATATCGCGGAAGCCGCGCGCATGATCGGTGAGACGAAACCGTGCCCGGTGTCCATTGCCGACCAGATGCCCAACACCATGATTCCCCAGTGGCATCGCGGATCAGAATGGGCGGTCAGTCATGCCCGCAAGTTCCGGGATGAAGTGGCGCAGCGGGTTAACCAGGGAATCGGTGTGGCAGAAAATGAACGCCTGCGCCTGATGTGGATCGGTGCCGGTGTCTGGCATGATCCGGGTTTTTACCAGGCCCTGGAGAAAAATCTGGGGGCCGTGTTTGTCTGGTCCATGTACATGCCGTTTGCCGGCCCGCAGTACATTCGCGAAATTCGCGAAAAGCCGATGGAAGCCCTGGCCAGTCGAATCTGTTCCATGAACGAGGTCCTGCACCTGCCGCCCTGGATGAATGGCTGGATGGTCAGTGAAGCAGAGCGCTGCAGCATTGATGCGGCTGTCATGCTGGTACCACCGGATAACCGCCTGTCGCAATCAGGGACCAAGATTACCGCCCTGGCGCTTGAGGAAGCCGGCGTGCCGGTATTGCGCCTGGACGCTGATATGGTCAATGCCCGCAGCTGGAACCACGATACCATGGTGACCCTGATGGAAAACTTTTTACAGGAGGCAGGCCTGGCATGAGGATATTTCTCTTTATCAGTGTCCTGTGTCTTGCCGCTTGCAGCAAGGCACCCGAACCTGACGTCACTGAACTGGTGTATGCCACACCGTATCCGCCCAGCCATCCATTCAGTCGGGCTGACCAGGTGTGGATGGATTTTGTCGAAGAGCGTTCCAACGGCACTTTGCGTATTGCTCCGAGCTGGTCCGGGGCGCTGTTGTCGTCTGAACATTCCATGATCGAATTGCGCCATGGCCTGGCGGATATTGGCTTGATTACACCTATCTATGTCAAAGGTGGCGCACACATGATCCGGATGCAGTCCGGTTTTTACAGTGGGATCACGGAAATTCCGGAACAGATTGCCCTCTACGAGTGCCTTGCTGAGGGCAGTGCACAGTTTCGAGAGGAGATGGAAGGACTGAAAATCCTGGCTATCCAGGGTGGCAGCTTGCCGGGCATCATCACGGCCAACAAGCGTATCGAATCCCTGGACGATATCAGGGGTATGCGTCTGCGCGTGCCCACAGAGCTGCTCGAGGTCCTTGACCAGCTGGACGCTGATCCGGTGAACATGCCCATGGGTGATGTGTATTCCGCATTGGCAAAGGGGGTGCTTGATGGTGTCGTGGCACCCATGGATACCTTCAGCTCCCTGCATTTTGCTGAGGTGGCCGAATTTTATTATGACCTGGTGATTCCCCGTGGTGCCTACCCGGCCAGGGCCATGAGCGAGGCACGCTGGAACTCGCTGAGCCGGGAACACCAGCAGGTGTTGGAAGCAGGAATATCAGTTTGGCAGCAGGCTCTGGCCGCACAGATTATCAATGGCATGGTGGAAGGTGAGGATGTAGCCCGCGAAGAGGGCATTGTGTTCTCCGATGTTTCACCTGAAGACCAGCAACGATTTGACGAGTTGTACCTGGCCTCAGCCAGGGGCAATGCCGAGGCTTTACAGCGCTATGACATCGACGGCCTGGCTGTTTTTGAAAAAGCGCGTGCAAGTATTAACAGTGACGGTAATGTCACCTGTTCAGGAGTTTGACTGAATGCAACCCTTATCCGGAATCCGAGTCGCCGATTTCAGCCACGTCATGGCAGGTCCCTATGCGTCACACCTGTTGCGATTGCTTGGTGCTGAAGTTATCAAGATTGAACCGCCTGGTCGTGGTGATGCCATGCGCAATTACGGGGCTGACCGGCGTTATGACGGTATGGCACCGGCATTCATCGGCGTCAATGCCGGCAAGAAATCCATTGCCCTGGACCTGAAAAACCCGAAACAACTGGAAGTGGCCAAACGCATCATTGCCGAAAGTGACGTAGTATTGGAAAACTTTCGCCCCGGTGTGATCAAGCGCCTGGGGCTGGGATATGAAGATGCTCGCAAATTAAACAGCAATATTATTTATTGTTCGGTCTCCGGCTATGGCCAATCCGGCCCTTTGCGGGACTGGCCGGCCATCGACAATATCGTGCAGGCCACCTGTGGCATGATGAGCCTCAGTGGCGAGCTCGATGATCCTCCGGTGCGCGTCGGTTTTCCCGCCGTTGATACCCTGACAGGCCAGACGGCGGCTTTTGCCATCCTGGCCGCGCTGCTTCGGCGTGAACGCAGCGGTGGTGGAGAATATATCGACGTGGCCATGCTCGATGCCAGCCTGGCCTTCATGACGTCAGCCGTGGTGCCTTACCTGGTAACGGGTACTGCATTGCAGCGTTCCGGAAACGTGGGTTTCAGCGGTCAGCCCACCTCCTCAATTTTTACAGCCCGTGACGGGCGCCAGATTTCCCTCGGCGTTGTACAGCAGCATCAGTTTGTCGTGCTGGCGGATTTACTGGATCGCAAGGACTGGCTGGAAGATCCGCGCTTTATTGACATGGACAAGAGACGTGCCAATGCCGCGGAAATGATGGAAGAACTGGGCGCGGAATTAGCCAAGCAGGATGCCATCTATTGGGAAGACAAAATGAGCAAGGCCGGTATACCGTGCGGCATGGTGCGTGAAGTCGGTGAAGCGGCCTCCATGCCACACCTGGAAGCGCGCAATGCCATATTGCCGCTGAAGATTCCCGGACTTCCGGAAGAGGAGGATGTGCATATTGTGAACGCCGGCTTCCTGATGTCGGAAGAAGGGCCAACTGTATCCGACGCGCCACCACGACTGGGTGAGCATACGGAGGAGATCCTGGAGTGGCTCGGTTACGGCGAGGATGATATCAATGCCATGGATTTGCCTGAAAGCACAAGAAAATATGCGTAATCAACGATGATTCCGAGGAGGCTGTAAACAGTGACTATCCGAATGGCTGTAAAAACATTGATGCTGGTATGGCTTCTTGTGCTCAGTCAACTGGGTGTGGCCCAGGAAACCGGTGACCTGCACAAGACCTATCGCTTTGTACCAACCAACGAGGATATCTCATACCGCGTTTACGTACCGACCACGTGGAATAGCGACACCTCGCTACCCATTATCCTGATGCTCCATGGTGCCGGTGCTGATGAAAACACCTATATGGACCTGGCCGACGGCATGCTGAAAAAGCTGGCGGAGGAACACGGCTATATCGTGGTCTCTCCCCTGGGCCATACACCGCTGGGTGCCTACGGCAATCCCTTGCGCTTGCCGGCAGTGTTTGGTGAAGAAGACGTGGCGGCCGAGCAGATTGCAGCGGTTACACCGGAGCGTCAACGCATACTGAGTCTCAGTGAACTGGAAGTGCTGACCGTCCTGGATATCGTGACCGAAGAATATGATGCAGACCGGTCGCGCACTTACCTGATGGGGCACTCCATGGGCAGTGGCGGTGCCTGGCATATTGGTGCCCGTCACGCCGAACGCTGGCGTGCCATTGCGCCCATATCGGGTCCTTTCGTCGATCGTCCCACCTATCCCTTTGACCTCATTCGCAACATGCCAATATTGATCACCGAAGGCCTGCAAGCACCACTTTCCCTGGAAGGCAGCAGGAGAATGGCTGCCTGGATGGAAGAAAATGGTTTTGATGTCCGCTACCTGGAAGTGGAGGGTGATCACGGCGGCATGGTACCCAATGCCTATCCTGCTATTTTCGACTTTTTCAATGGCTTTAGATAATGCTGTTGGTCAGTCATCTTGTGATTCATATCGTGGCACGTTTGGCTGGGTGCCTGGTCAGCTGCTTGAAAGGTTTGTCGGCTAGCAGATTATCTGTGAGGTCCTATCTTGCTGATTTTTATTTATATTTAGCAATAACAAGTCTGGCTTCTCAACGGAAATTCTTCCCCGGAAGCAACAATTTGAAATTGCTTAGAAAGGGCCGTTTGCCTTATATTGGCTGAATTATTGTTAACAATATGATTAGTTGAGTGTAGATGATATTGTTAACAAAGCGCTGACCAAATAATACATTGAGGTCAGGTATAACAATAAAAAAGAGAGCCGCATAGTTATTATGTTATGCCGACAAAATCAGGAAATAAAAGGACCCTATACCACATGACCAGAATAATAATCGCTATCTTGACCTGCCTGGCTACAACAGTCATGGCACAACCACCGGCCACAGAGCTGGGCTCCATGCCCACCGAGGCTGAATTCCCGAAAGTGGAGTTTGTCTTTGAGGAGCGTGTAACGCTGGCACCGGCCGTGGTACAGGGTGAGACTGCCCTGGGACATCGGCAGTACATCCCCATCACTGGCGGCACAATAGCTGGGCCGAAACTCAACGGTCGGGTCATTCCCGGCGGCTGGGATTACCAGCTGCGTTATGAAGGCGGCTGCGGCACGCTCAGTGCCGATTATTTCCTGGAAGCCGATGACGGCACCATCATCCACATCCTCAATGAGTCATTCAGCTGCGGTGGGCCCGGTGCTGGCGGGCAGCGCAGTTTTTTCCGGCCACGTTTTGAGGCCCCGGAAGGCCCGCATGACTGGCTGACAAGGGGTACTTTTGTGGCGGTCCTGGAACTGGACACCAGCGGTGAGGCCAGGGATGAGGAAGGTAATCCTGTACCCGCTATTCGTATCAAGTTTTATGAAATCAAGTAAGTAAAAAAACCAACCGGATATAAATGCTATGAAAAAGCCAATTTCAAAATCCAGACGTTCCAGGTTCCTGCTGCCTTTGACAGCTGTGGCTGCCTGCATCGGTGTGAGTACGCTGGTGGCGCAACAGCAGGAGGAAGGTATAGACCGGACCGCTCTCTGGTGGGCACCGGGCGAAGATCGCCCATTGCCTGGCTATATCGAATATGAGAATGACTATGGCCGCCTTGGTCTGCTCAACTCCAGTGGCACCATAGAAACGGATGGTCACCCCTTCTTTGAAGCCTTGGGGAGCAACGGCCGTGGCTGTGTCACCTGCCACCAGCCGGCTGATGCCATGAGTATTTCCGTGGCGACTATCCAGCAGCGCTGGCAAGATACCAACGGTACTGATCCCCTGTTTGCCCCGGTAGATGGTATGGACTGTCCGAACCTGCCGGCTGGTGATCCAGCCTCCCACTCCCTGTTGCTCTCACGTGGCCTGATCCGTGTTGCCCTGCCGTGGCCACCGGCCAACGCGGAACCGGAATTTGATATTGAGGTCGTACGTGACCCGACCGGTTGCAATACCGATCCTGTGTACGGTCTGGAAGGGGAAATGCAGCAGGTTTCTGTTTACCGTCGTCCGCGTCCGGCCATCAACCTGCGTTACGTGTCCTCCTCCCGTTTCGGCGTGTCTCCCTTTATCGGCAAGACCGGCCAACTGGCGGCCAAAGATCCGGAAACCGGCCGCCCGCTGAACATGAACATGATGGCCGATGCCCGTGATTCCACCCTCAAGCAACAGGCCCAGAATGCAGCGCAGGGTCATATGGAAGTTGCGACACCACTGACACCTGACCAACTCAATCGCATCCAGGATTTCGAGCTGCAGTTGTATGGTGCACAGGCCTGGGACAAAACCGGCGGTGCCCTGAGTTTGCCAGATGGTCCTTCCGGCATTGGTCCCCAGGCCATGGCCAATGGCAGCGATGGTGTGCTGGGCAACAACACGACCCGCTACGTGTTTCCTACGGAAAACAAATGGGCCGACTTGCCTGAAGGCGACACCGAAGAGGAAGCCGCGCGTAATGCCTTCCTGGAATCGGTGCAACGTGGTCATGATAATTTCTTCTTTCGCACCTTCTGGATCAAGGATGCCACCCACATCAATACCGTGGGGCTGGGCAATCCCATCAAGCGCACCTGTGCCACCTGTCACGGTATGCACATGACAGGTATGGACACTGCCAATGGCTGGATGGACCTGGGTACGACCAATCATCCCTGGGCGCTGGAGCCCCCTGAAAGTCCCTGGTCCGATGAAGAGCCTGTCATGCCGTTGTTCAAGATTACTTGCCGGGAAGACCTGCCACCGCATCCTTTCCTGGGCCGTACTATCTATACCCAGGATCCGGGCAGGGCGCTGATATCCGGCAAGTGCGAGGATGTGGGTGCCATCGTGATCCAGCAGTTCAGGGGATTGTCGGCACGGGCACCGTATTTTTCCAACGGTTCTGCCGCCAATCTCAGGGAGCTTGTCGATTTCTATGACAGGCGTTTCAATATTCGCTACACGGAGCAGGAAAAAACCGATCTGATCAATTTCCTGAGCATACTATGAAACCATTTGCCAAAACCCTTATCAGCCTGTCACTGGCAGGTGCTGCAGGCACACTGATGGCGGCACCGGCCCCTGGTGAGCGCATCAGTTTTGTCAGTTGTCCTGTCGTCAGGGATACCACCACTGTGCCGTGCTGGCTGAGTAATTATGAAGGCGAGTCCTACTATCTCACGATCCAGAGCGACGTCAGTGCTTCCGTACAGCCGCCGCTGCTGGGCCACCAGGTGCTGGTGGAGGGGATTGTTACCGATGATCCTGCCATTTGCGGTGGCATCGTGCTGGAAGATGTGCACCTGACTGCCATGCCGGAGCTCGATGCCAACTGTAATACGATTTTGCCGGTGGATGAGCGTTACGTGATTGATTTTCATCCGCGCCCGCCCGGCCCCAGTGCCGGTCGACTGGCGTTTGCTGCCAATCCGGGAACACCAGCTGCCGCACCACCACCTGTACCGGAACCGGTAGGCCCACAGGAATTCGATATCTACTATGATTTTGACAAGGGGGTCTCCTTCCGGCATCCGCGCTACCTGAGCGAGATTCTGCGTACTGCTGAAAAACTGCAGCCCTCGCGCATGGTCGTTACCGGTGTTCGAGGTGCCCATCTCCTGAGTAACGGTACCCTGCTGGAAGAGTCTGAAAATACTGGACGTCGCCGTGCTGAAGAAGTGGCCGGACTGTTGCGCGATGCCGGTCTCGATGTTGATAGTGATGTCAGCTGGATTGATGCTCGCGACGATGCTGACGGGATTGATGACTGGCAAAGCCGGCGCGTGACAGTCACCTTGATCCCCTGACCGGAGACGGTACTCATGATCATGAAAAAAGTACTGCTGGCCTGCCTGCTGATTGCTGGCATGCCAGTGCTGGCCCAGTACCCCGAAGGTGGTGGGCCGGAACCGGCCATGGTCTACACTGATTCGGGACTGTCTACCCATACCATTTACCGGCCGCAACATATGGATGGCGCCTATCCCGTGGTGTTATGGGGTAACGGCAGTTGTGTGAACAGTAATTTTTCCTACCGCGAATTTCTCAGTGAAGTCGCCTCGCAAGGTTTCATTGTCCTGGCTATCGGGCCCTTTCGCGACTCGCCAGCCCCCCGGCTGCAACGTCCGGATGATCCCTCGCAATGGCCACCCTTTGAAACCGATGCTTCCCAGATGCTGTTTGCACTTGACTGGATCAGCACCGAAAACCGCCGCCCCGGCAGCCCCTTCGAGGGTCATGCAGATATCGGCAACGTGGCGGTGATGGGGCATTCCTGTGGCGGTCTGCAATCCCTGGTGTCTTCCTCTGATCCGCGTATTACCACCACGCTGGTGCTCAACAGCGGGATGATGCCTGATGATGGAGATTCCTACATGATCCTGCATGGTGCCAGGCGGGCCATGTTGCAGGAATTGCATGCACCGGTGGCTTACTTTATAGGTGGTGAGACCGATATTGCCTACCCGAATGCCGAGGTGGACTGGCAGGATTTGCAGAACGTGGATATTCCCGTGATCAATGCCAACATGGATGTGGGCCATGGCGCCACCTATTCACAGCAGGGCGGCTATCCCTTTGCCGAGGGACCGATCGCCTGGCTCAAATATCAGCTCAGGGGTGATGCAGAAGCCGCTGCCATGTTTGTCGGTGAGCAGTGCGGCCTGTGTGTTTCACCAGCGTGGGATATCAAACGCCACAACCTGTAACCCCGTAAATAAAACAGCGGTCTACCAGACTGACGGCATGTTGTAGGGCATGCTGGCAAACACGGCTTCGACGCGGCGAATGGCATTGTCCTCCACCTTGAACAACTCGATCAGGATGAACGAGTGCGGATAGAAGAATATGGATTGCTGCGGCGTGCCGTCGGTCCATTCGAATTCGTACACACTGCCGGTGTGATCCATGAAGCCGGCCGACAGCACCACGCCTTTTTCCTCATCCACCAGTGGGTAACGACGATCACGCAGGCGGTCATCGTAGATGTATTGTCCCAGTTCAAACTGCTCGGCGCAGCCCATCCTGGCGATGTCATAACCGGGAATATCGGTATTGGTGGTCAGCAGGCCGTTTTCAACACGGTTGCAGTCATCGCTGAAGTGGGTGAACAGGGTGCCGTCGTTGAGCTGGATGGTATCAAAATAGCCGTCAGCAACACTGATCATGCGGGCACGCTGGTTACGCCTGGCAGCGGGCACAGTCTCGGACCAGAGCGGGTGCGGTTCTTCATAGCCTTCGATATTGGGGAAGGGCGAGGTGTCGATACTGCGTGACAATACCGTTTCCACTTCCGTGATCAATTCATTTTCCACCTTGAAGCGGGCAGCGATGATGCCCGGCACACCGTGTTCCTCGACCACTTCGATGACCGCGACCTGGCCTTCTTCCGGATCGGCGATCTTCAGGTCGTAGCCGCGAATGCCGCTGATGGTATTCCACAGGCCATCACCGACTTGCAGCAGGACGCCGTTCTCGGAGAATTTGACGTGGGGTGACACAGGCGCCCGGCTCAAATCCTTCTTCACCATGGCATCAAAGTAGCGGTCGGCGATGTCGTACAGGCAAGTGCGATCACAGTCGGCGGCCATTGCGGCTTGCCAGGGCAGTGCCAGCAGGCAGGCCAGAAGTCCCAGTTGTTTCATGGTGTGAATCCTTTTATTCCTGTGTGGGTGGTGTGTTATCAAAAGCTACCGGTTCATAGACCCTGCCACTGACCGGGTTGGGATAATGGTAGGGCGGAATGAAGGCGTTGGGGTAGGCCCCGTATTCAACGGTGGGGCCGCCATCCGGGGTCAGGTCGGAAAACTGCTGCGGCATTTCCACGGCGCCGCGGTGCCAGCCTTCATCGTATTCCACGTAAAAACCGATATAGCTGTGCAGCTTGCTGATCTTCCAGGTGTCGCCATCCTTCACGTACTCGTTTTCATAGGTGGCTTCACCCCAGCGGGCTTCGCGCCCCAGGCCGCCGACGATCATCAGGGAACGCCAGCGCGCCCTGGCGGTACCGTCTTCAGCTACGTGAATGACCGGTTGCAGCTGCATGTGGTTGTACATGCGGCCATATTCCAGCGGACCGAGATTGTTCAGGTATTCGCGGATTCGCGCCTGGCCTTTGAACAGGCCGCGGCCGGCAATTTCCAGTGTCGCGTCATCGGCAAACAGGTCCGCGGCATCGTCCCAGCGCGACTTGTCCACGTAGTACCCGTAGGTTGCCTGCAGGTTGGCGATGTCCACATAGTCCCGGGACAGGCCGGCTTCCTGTTGCAGCGCGGCCAGTTCCGTCTCCAGGCTGGCAATTTGCTGTCGAGTGTCTGAGGATTGCGGCAAAAACCATCCGGCTATCGCCAGGACCAGGGCCAGCACCAGGGCAGAGGTGACGTATTTATGCATGACGGCTCCTTGATTCAAAAAAGGGTTGGTGGGCAGCTTTCCAGCCGCTTTCACAAAAAACCTGGCAAGCCTATCAGAAAATCAGCTGCAGGGTGGTCATTGGGCTGGTACTTGGTAGCTGATTAATGATAGAAAAGACTGCAACCGGATGTTCAAGTTATGGAAGGAAGCAGGAATATGAAAGTCTCCCGAATGGCCCTTACCGCAGGATTGATGATTTCGCTGGCAGCGCCTCTGGCCCACGCCGCCGAGTCACTGGCGCCACCCCATGCGCCCCTGATTGAAGGGCAGACCGTACCGGTCACTGCCTATCCTGACCAGCAGGCCTTGCTGCAAAATGCTGACAGTCAACTGGCCACCAACAAGCGGCGTGTGTATGACTTCTGGCGGACCGTCATCCTGGGTGGCCAGGCACAGGCGATAGACAGTTACCTGTCAGCGAATTTTGTTGAACACAATCCTCTGTTGCCCAGCGGCAAGGCAGCGTTTACTGACTATGTCAGCAGTAATATTCCTGCGGGAGATATTGCACGTGAGATTCCGGACCTGGTAACCCTGGTCGCCGAAGGCCCCTATGTGGTGATGGCGCGCATTGCACTGTACCCGGAAGCCGATGGGTCGAATGCCACTTATACATCAACCCATTTCGACATGTTCAGGCTGGAGTCCGGCCTGATCGCCGAGCACTGGGATTCCACCCTGTTCCGTGCCGGGCAGCAAGTACCTGACTATGGCGACAACATGGCTGCACCGGTCCTGGGTGTGGCCGGGATGGCGCAACTGGCGCAGCTGGATAATGCGGACCCGCAACTGTTTGCCAACAAGCGCCTGGCCTTTGACCTGTGGCGCCATATTCCGGAAGGCGGCCGCGAGGAGCTGGCGGCACTTTATCTTGATCCCATCTACATCCAGCACAATCCCAACGCGGCGACCGGCCGGGAGGGTTTCAAGGTATATTTCAGCCGACGTCCGGAAACCCCGGTGGAAAGTTTCCTGGAAGCACCCCTGGTGGCCATGATTGCCGAAGGTGACCTGGTGGTCCAGGTGCTCGAGACGGAACGTGAGCAGGACGGTGTCACTTACAAGGTGCCCTGGTTCGATATGTATCGCATGGAAAACGGCCGGGTTATCGAGCACTGGGATACGGCATCAAAAGGCGAATTGCCCGCTATCATGCAGGGAATTCCCATGCAGTAATTGCCATCGCCGGGTCGTAGGTCAATTGCCTGAAAAAGGTGAGTTCAATTGACACCCTGCACGATTCATAGTATCTCTAAACGTCTGCTTTCAGCCGATAACTTTGAAAACCCATTATCAGAAACCAATAGCAGTATTAATTACAAACGAGGGAAAAAATGAACAAGAATCTTGCACTGTTTCTGGCGCTGGTCGCCGGCATTTGCGTCTTCGCCCTGGTGGTCTGGACCAATGTACCCCGACGCAATACCGCCATGGAGAATTTACCTGTACCGGCTGGTACGGACTATGCCGTCATCACAGAGGCAGGGGAAGGATCAGGGGCTGACAGAACAGCCTGATGGTGGGGATCAATACGTTGCCACCATGACAGCTTTCAACTGACGAACATTATCAACCTGTCAAGAGACCGGGATGCTGAGCATCCCGGTCTTTTTTTTGTATTTCCCGCAGATATATTTCCGATGTTGCAGTGCCTGGAAAGAAGGTTTTCAGTGACCAGTCAGTGTCAGCAGGATATCGGCGAACCAGGCGCAGTTCAGGCCCAGGGCCTCATCCATTTTCAGGTCGCGGGTACCCACATCAAGGCGAGCGGAATGAATGCCCAGCAGCATCCAGGGAATAACTCCTTCCTTGCTGCGCCTGGCCGGCATCACTACCGGGGCGCCACTCATGCCACGGTGTGTGCGGGCGTCGGTAAGAAAGTAACCGTTGCCCTGGAAACGCAGACCGAAAGATGAGGCGTTAATGCCTTGCCTTGCCACGGGCAGGTGGTGAAGTGTGTCATGAAAGCCCAGGGGAAAGCCGATAATCAACAGGCGTCTGCCAATACCGATGGCCTCGATGGAATCATGCAGGTGCTCAGGTGTGAAGGCATGGTATAGCGCAGTATCCGGTAACTGGTCCCGAAAGACTTCGATGACACCGACATCAACTTCTCCAGACCTGTCTTTTCCCGTGCGCCAGTTGCTTTTGCCGTTCAGGTAAAGGGGAATCGAATACATGACCGATTCGGCCAGGTTGTCACGATTGGTATGAATTTCTATCGAGATACTGTCCGGTACATGATTGCTTGGTTTGTCGATCAGGACATGACGGCTGGTGACCAGGAACAGGCGGCCTGCGTTTTCAAAGAAGAAGCCGCTGGCATTGGTAAGAACGGTGTCATTCTTGTAAGTGGAGACCTGGACACAAGTGAGGAGCAGGGGTTCGATCATGGTGGGTTCCGGAAACTGCTGGAGACTATGACCCTGCATTATACGCGGTCAGTGCCGGTCGTGTTACCTTGGATTATTGCCGGGTAAAATTGTCATTCGGGTCACGATCCAGCAATTCGAAAATACCTTCTTCCTTCAATACCCGCATGCCCAGGCGCTGGCTTGACACCCCGGGGCGCAGGACAAAATCAAAACGCAGTCGACCATCGTATTCGTGGGCTTCAAAATGCCTGCAGTCTATATGATCCAGTGCCTCCATCTGATCACACAGTTCAATCAGGTGGGAGGAAAACATGAAGAGATTATCCTGCTTGTTGGCAAAGCTTTGCAGGATAGTGCGGGAGGCATCAAGAGCATCTTTAACGTTGGTGCCCTTGAAGGGTTCGTCCATCAGTGCAATTACCCGGTAACCGTCAGCTACAGCCTGGGCAATGGCCTTGACGCGCAAGCCCTCGGCACGAAAAAAACTGACACCGATGCGCAGGTTGTCTGCCAGCGTGATGGAGCTGAATAATCGCTGTGCCGGTACAAACCTGAACGAGGTGGCGGGTACGCCCATGCCCAGGTGGGCGAGGTAGATGGCGATGGCGCAGGCTCGCAGGTAGGTGGTCTTGCCCGCCATATTGGGGCCGGTCAAAAATAGCAGGCGTCGGTCCTGGTCCAGGCTGGCATCATTGGCCACGGCATCATCCACCAGGGGGTGGAAAACACCTTCAGCTTTAATGGCCAGTGTGCCGGAAGCAATTTCCGGCATGATAAACCCGTGTTTCTGTGTCGCTATGGCCATGGACAACAGGGCATCGATTTCATAGATCAGCTGCATGAGTCTTTCCATGGTCACCTTCTCATGCATGCGAAAGAGCTGGTCAGTCTTCAGGATTTTCCAGGGTCCCATGTTCCAGCTTTTTTCTTCAGTCACCTGTGCCAGGGCCGGATGATCAAGCAGTTCACGCATCTCACTGATATAGGCGGCCAGTTCGCCGCGTGGATTCGCCAGTGCCGGGTTATCGACAATACTGCGCAGTTTTCGGACCAGGGAGGATGTTGCCTCGACGCCGCGCATGATCCAGGTATAGCGGCCGTAGTCACCCAGCCTGATTTCCAGGACGCCATAAATGAATTCAACCAGGTTCGTGGAGGTGATCAGGGGTAATGAGCGGTGAAAGTAGTTTTCAACCAGTTCGGTGGTCACGAAAGAAGGCAGGTTGTTAAAGGCCTCGCAGTTTTCACGGATGAAGGAAATGGATTCCTGGACGGCCCTGATTCGCTCGGGGGTTGACCACGGCCGGCTCATCCGCGCCTGCAGGGCGCGGCCTCCCTATTCATTGCGGGTAAAATCACACAGGTTGAAAATGGTCGGCCCTTCGGAACCGGAAGTAAAAATTTCCAGGTCCTTGAGTGTCTGGTCATCCAGTACCATCACATCCGGCGAATCCGGCACAGGCAGGTTTAATGGGCGGGCGGTCCCGCTGCCCAGGTCGGTAGACTGAATGCTCATAAAGAAATACCCCGACTAATTGGACGTCCCGTGCCAGGCAAAGGTTGGAAGCTGCACGACAGATAAATCCCGGATATTCCTGTGCCATATGACCTGCAGTTGCAGAGTGCGGTTCTCCGATGCTGTCATCAAGAATAGCAGGAACGACAGGGTTTTACTTCCGCCCGGGCAGGTTGAACAATCCAGGCACGGGGCTGCACAAATTTTGATTTACTTGCGAACAGGTCTTCCTATAGTCTGTCAGTAACCTGTTGAATCGTGAAATATTGTTGTTGCGCTTGCTGGAGCAAATCTGGAATGAAGCTTCTGGTTCACCTGGAGGGCACAACACATAATAAATTCAGGCTTTGAGAATAATAAACCAGTGGGGGATTCATTGTGGCGCAAAATTATTTTCGACAAGGCACAGGCCTTGCCTGCCTGTTGCTGGCTGCACAGGTAGCCGCGCAACAGTCACCGGGCCTTTCAGCCCAGGATTACGTAGATATCAGGCGTCTCATCGATGCCTATCCACGGATACTTGATCACTGCCGCAACAACGGCCATGATTATGCCAACCTGTTTACCGAGGATGCCACGTTTGGTGTTTCATCGGCGTGGGGCGGGGATGTAAAAATCTGGTTTCAAGGTCGTGAAGTCCTGCGCCGGGTAGGCGGTGGTGGTGATACTGAATGTGTCGACAGGCCCAGCTCCGGATACCACATCAATATCAATCCCGATATCGTGGCGACAGATGAAGGGGCCTACGCCACCTCCACACTGCTGACCATTATCAATGACACGGACAGTCGAGGTGACATTGTGCACTGGGAAGGGGGATACGAGGACACGTTTGAAAAAACAGCCGAAGGCTGGCGTTTCAAATCACGGGTTCATGTCTGGCCTGAAGTGGAATGGACCGATGACCCGGCCGATATGCCGCCGCGAAACCTGGAAGAAGAATAACGAACAGGTAATCCAGGGTTCAGCGATCAATCTCGGTCATCTTCGATCCTTCAAAGGTCAGGTTGTACATCAACCCCTTGTTGGAAAAGATAAAGCCGATAATGGGTGACTGGGCGGAGTTGGAGCTGATTTCACCGCCAGTGCCAAACTCCACCAGGGCAACACTGCCGTCCACACCCGCTTCCCAGCCATCACTGCTGCGGAAAGTATCCAGTGCATCTTCCGTCATGAACATGATGATCTGGGACTTGACCTGGGCGCCGAGCTGAAAGCCGATGGAAGCGCTCGCCGTATTGTAATAAGCCACCTTGCTGCCACCGACGATCAACGCGCCTTCACCGTATTCACCGCCAATGCCGATACCGGCCTTGACCACGCGTGGAAATACCAGCATGCCGGCAGAACGTTCAGCCAGGCGTTTGCCGGCAGAGGATTCGGCATAAAAACTCGCCAATGCTTCGTCCACGTTGGCGTCGATTTCCTCTTTCGAGGCGGCCTGCGCCTGGGCAGGCAGCAGCAGGACGGTCAGCAGGACCATCAGGAAGCGTGAAACAGCAGGGTAAGCAGTATGCATAGGGACTCCGTTACAGTGAACAGGTAGAGTAACTGGTTGCGGACTATCGGCCCCGATAGCCTTTGATGGCGGCTATCATAACAGGAATTTCAGTGCCGGAAATGAGAAAAGAATGGCATTTTACGGCCTTGCACCAGCCACGCCCGAAAAGTCCTGGCAGAGCGGTCATGGGGACCCCGGGCCACGTTAAGTGACTGATTCGACGGGTTATATCGTCAAAATAGAAGCTTCAGCCTGGCGGTTGTATCGTGTTACGGACTGGCTCGTCTGCCCATTTGCAGTACTGCCAACGGGGATTCCGAATCGGTCATTTCTTCGGCGAGTTGTTCCTGGTCCAGGTTGATTGTCTGGATGGGGTAAGGAATGCGGATACCTTCTTTGGCATATCGTAAATGCAGGGCCTTGATAAAGGCCGACTTGACCCAGAAACGGTTGAAGTATTCCTTGGCCCTGAGCATGACCGTGAAGTTGATGCTGGATGTGTCAAAGGTATGAAACAGAACGAAGGTGTCATAATCGGGCACTCTCCATTCATGGGTTTGGAGAATCTCACGGGCTACTTCCAGAGTCACTTTTTCAACCTGTTCAAGGTCGGCGTTGTAATGAACACGGACTTCAACGGGTACTGACAATTCCTTTTGCGGGTAGAAGTAATTGATCAGCTTGGAATCAGAGAGTTTGCTGTTGGGCATGATTACCATGTTGTTTGGCAGCATTTTGATCCAGGTGGAGCGCCACCCGATTTTTTCCACGAAACCCTGTTCACCTGAATCCAGTTCAATGTAGTCTCCCACACGAATCGGCTTGTCGATGATCAGCTGCAAGCCGGAGAAAAAGTTTTCAAGTGTGGGTTGCAGGGCCAGGGCAACAGCGAGGGAAGTGATGCCCAGTGAAGCGACAATGGGTGTGATAGACACGCCCAGGGTACCCAGCAAGACCAGCAGGCCGATGCCAAAGACCAGGACATGGACAATCCCCCTGGCGACACTGCTGCTGTTACGCAACAACTCGGAATTGGGGGAATAGCTGGCCAGCAACCCAACAATGAAGCGGTCGACAAAAATGACCAGGGCAGCGATCAGCAGTAAGCGGGAAAGCATGGTAGCTGCTGGCACCAGGTCGGTATCCGCGGTGCCAAGGTTGCGGGTCAGGGTGGTGAACACAAAGATGTTGAAAACGACAATGATCAGGGTCAGGGGCAGGCCCAGGGAAGCAAGCAAATGACGAAACACGGAGGGGGAGTTGTTTCGGGTAGCACGCACCAGAAGAAAGCTTTTGACCAGCATCATGGCGCAAAGTGATACCGCGGTGACGACAACAGGTATCGCCCAGTCTTTGAAAAGTCCTTTAAATTCAGTCACTTCCTGCATATAGCCAGACTCTGGTTGCTTCCTTGTCCAGATAGGCTGCAATTTTTATTCCGCTGGATTCGCGCAAATGACTGATAGCAGCCCGTGTTGACGTCATGGTCGGGAAGTCAGATGCCTTTCGTACCCTGCAGCACCCCCCGTGTTATCAGGCCTGCAGCGGATCAAGATATTCTGCCTATCGAGTTGATAGCCACAATCAATTTTTTCGATGGAAGGAGCCTGCGTACCATGCTCATCACATCCAACACGGAGGCTTACACATGTTCAAACAATTCATACCATCCATGACAGCGCTGGCGATCGGAGTTTCCGCCGCAATGTCGGTACAAGCGGCACAGGCGCAACAGGACATGCCTGATAACGATTACTGGTGGCCCAACGCCCTGGACCTGGAGCCACTGCGCCAGCATTCCCCGGAATCCGATCCCCTGGGAGAAGATTTTGATTACGCTGAAGCATTTTCCAACCTCGACCTGGATGCACTGAAAGCAGACCTGGCCGACCTGATGACGACTTCCCAGGACTGGTGGCCGGCTGACTATGGTCACTATGGTCCGTTTTTCATTCGCATGGCCTGGCACAGTGCCGGTACCTACCGCATGAGTGATGGCCGTGGTGGTGCCGATGGCGGTATGCAGCGTTTTGCCCCGCTCAACAGCTGGCCGGACAATGCCAACCTGGATAAGGCCCGTCGCCTGTTGTGGCCGGTGAAGCAGAAATACGGCAACAGCATTTCCTGGGCTGACCTGATGATCCTGGCCGGTACGGTGGCCATGGAAGACATGGGTTTTGACACGCTGGGATTTGCCGGTGGCCGAGTCGATAAGTGGGAACCTGAAATCGTCAACTGGGGTCCGGAATCCGAATGGCTGGCTTCAAACCGCCACAGCGGCGGTGAACTTCAGAGGCCGCTGGGCGCTACCCAGATGGGCCTTATCTATGTGAATCCTGAAGGTCCGGGTGGTAATCCTGATCCCCTGGCTTCTGCACAGCGTATTCGCCAGACCTTTGGCAACATGGCCATGAGTGACGAGGAAACCCTGGCCCTGATCGCTGGCGGTCATACCTTTGGCAAGGCCCATGGTGCCCACCCGGCGTCAGAGTGTGTCGGTCCCGAACCTGAAGCAGCAGCCCTGGAAGAACAGGGTATGGGCTGGACCAGCAGCTGTGGTACCGGCAAGGGTGCCGATACCGTCACCAGCGGCCTGGAAGGTGCCTGGACCGTGAGTCCGGCACAGTGGACTCATAACTACCTGCAGAATCTTTATGGCTACGAGTGGGAACAGACCAAAAGCCCTTCGGGTGCCACCCAGTGGATTCCGGCCAATGGTGAAGGTGCCAACCTGGTTCCTGATGCCCATCGTGACGGTGTGCGCCATGCGCCCATCATGTTCACGACTGACCTGGCATTGAAGGAAGATCCGGAGTTTCGTGAGATCACTACACGCTGGCTGGAAAACCCTGAAGAGTTTGAAGACGCTTTTGCCAAGGCCTGGTTCAAACTGACTCATCGTGACCTGGGGCCAACATCCCGCTACCTGGGCAGTGATGTGCCGAGTGAGGAATTCCTCTGGCAGGATCCGATTCCCGAAGTGGATTACCCGCTGGTCAACAATCGTGACATCAATCGCCTGAAACAGGACATCCTGGATTCCGGCTTGACTGTTCCGCAACTGGTCAGGACTGCCTGGGCCTCGGCTTCGTCTTTCCGTGGCACTGACATGCGCGGTGGTGCCAATGGTGCCCGCATCATGCTGGCGCCGATGAAGGACTGGGAAGCCAACAATCCGCAGGAGTTGTCTGAAGTGCTTGGTGTACTTGAAGGTATCCAGGCAGACTTCAATGACCGGGGTCGCAGGCAGATTTCCATGGCCGACCTGATTGTGCTGGGTGGCGCTGCCGCGATCGAAAAAGCCGCGGCCGATGCCGGTCATGACGTGGAAGTGCCTTTTACTCCGGGTCGTGCGGATACCACGCAGGAACTGACAGATGTGGAATCTTTCGCTGTACTGGAGCCCAAGGCTGACGGTTTCCGCAACTACTTCAGTGACGACAGCAGGCTGTCACCGGCTGTTGCCCTGGTCGACAAGGCCGATATGCTGAACCTGACCGTGCCCGAAATGTTAGTACTGGTCGGCGGCATACGTGTTCTTGGTGCCAATGCCGATGGTTCTGACCTAGGTGTCTTTACCGACGCGCCGGGTACCCTGAGCAATGACTTCTTCGTGAATCTTGTTGATATGTCAGTGGTCTGGAACAAGTCCGATATGGAAGGCATCTATGAAGCCCATGACCGTGATACGGGTGAGCTGAAATGGAAGGCCACGCCAGTTGACCTGATCTTTGGTTCCAATTCGGAACTGCGTGTTATTGCCGAGTTGTATGCCCAGGATGACGCCAGTCAGAAATTTGTTGATGACTTTGTCGCCGCCTGGACCAAGGTGATGACCCTGGACCGTTTTGACCTGGATTCATAAGGTGCAGGTTATTTGCGGATAGCCTGGCAAGACGATACCGAACGCCGGGGTGACCTTCAAAAGAGGTCACCCCGGTTTTTTTTGCATTGGAAATACTGCCGGACGTAAGGATCAGGCTGCCTTGATGCGTGCACCCTGTGGAATGATGTCGGGTGCATTGTTGAGGCTGTCGATGGCATAGCCGGCGGCTGACTTGTAGACCTGCATGAACTCGTTTCTCTCATCAGCAGGAATGACGTCCTCGATATCGTCAAAAATACCACCGCAGCGATCATCCAGCAGGTTGAGCAGGCCAAAGGGGCCGGCACCGCGGTTACGCAACACTACCTCACCAATGGACTTGCAGAATTTTTCATCGTAGGCAGCCAGAGCCTGCGCATTGACGCCGTGCTCAAGAAAGGCGGCGCCCAGGTAACGGGCATCCATGATGGCCTGGGTGGCACCATTGGAACCGGTGGGATACATGACATGGGCGGCATCACCCAGCAAGGCCACGTTACCGTCCTGCCAGGTCGGTATGGGGTCGCGGTCGATCATGGGGTACTCATAGACATCGTCGGCACCGCGTAACATGGCAGGAACATCGATCCATTCCTGTTGCCAGTCTTCAAAGTGGTGCATGAAGTCTTCGTGTTTGACTTTTTTGTTCCAGTCGCCGTCTTGCCAGCCACCAGTGTTATCAACCGTGATTTCCGCAATCCAGTTGATATCAGCCAGTCCGGTATCCGGGTCAGGCTTGGAAATCGGGTAGAACACCACACGGTGGTGATGGGTGCCAAAGCCAACAAAAGAGGCGCCGGTGCGAATGGGCAGGCCCCGGGTCACACCACGCCACATGATGGCACCGCCCCACTGGACTGGCGGCTGGTCGGGATACATTTGTGCGCGTACCGCTGAATGCAGGCCATCTGCTGCAATCAGCAGTGAGCCTTCAATCTCCAGGGTTTCACCAGCGCGGGTTTCCACCAGTGCTGTAACGCCTTCGTCATGGTTGCGGTAGCCGGTGATACGCATGCCGGTGCGAACGGCGTCCTCACCCAGTCGCGCCCGGGCGGCGTCGTAGAGCATCATCTGCATCTGGCCGCGATGGACGGAGTATTGCGGCCATTTGTAACCAGCTTCGATACCACGTGTTTCCGAATACACTTCCTTGCCGTTGAGACCCACCAGGGCCCATTCACGGGTCTTGACGCCAATGGCATCCATGGCCTGCTCATCAAAGCCCAGGGCATAGAGTTCGCGTACGGCATTGGGCTGCACGTTGATGCCCACACCCAGGGGTTTGAGTTCTGAAACGGATTCCAGTGCGATACAGGGCACACCAATTTCATGAAGGGTCAGGGCCAGGCTCAGGCCGCCGATACCGGCACCGGCTATAAGGACAGGTTTCTGGTTCATGGCTAAAGATCTTGTAATTTGTCGGTAATAAGCCGTAGCCCCCGGGGCGGCATGGCAAAAAAGGGCGGTATTGTAACATCAGTGTGAACGGATTTGGCCCTATTGTGTCAATGCTTTTGCCCTTTTCCCGGGTAAGGAGTACGCTGGGGTTCACTTCTTTTCTGGCTCTGCCATGACCGCTTTGCGTTTTCGCTTCCATACCTTTGATTTTGATGGTCACGATATCCACCTGCGTACCCTGAAAGACAAGCAGCAATTCCTGGATGAAGACGGGATTGCCGAAATGTTGCATATCAATTCCGCATCCTGGTCACATTTCGGTACTGTCTGGGCGTCAGCGCAGGTACTGGCTCATCTGCTCGCGGATTATGCCGTTGACGGCAAACGTATCCTGGAAATTGGCTGCGGGATCGCCCTGCCCAGCATGGTGCTCAACCATCGCCATGCCGATATCTCGGCAACCGATTATCATCCGCAGGTCCAGGCATTTCTTGATTACAACACCAGGCTCAATGGCGAAAAGACCATTACCTTTTTTCTCTCGGACTGGCATGAGGATGATAGTGACCTGGGGACTTTTGACCTGCTGATTGGCAGCGATATCCTTTACGAAGAGGATCACATCGAATTACTGTCCGATTTCATCAATCGCCATGCCCGACAATCCTGCGAAGTGATACTGGTGGATCCGGGCAGGCGGCATCATGCGCGCTTCAGTAAAAAAATGCAGACATGGGGATTTACCTGCAGCCAGAGCAAACCCTTGCATACTGACTACCTGGAACAACCCTTCAAGGGGCGGGTATTGCGCTATTGCCGGGGGCAGTAAAGCGGGTATTTATTCCACTCGCATAAATGGCCAGGCACCGGAGACGTGGACTTCCGAGACGGATTCGATCTCGCCGGCATCATTTTTGTTGAATACCCAACCCAGGCCAAAAGTACTGTCGAAGGCATTTTGCGATTGGGGAACAAGGATGGAAGTGGCCGAATCCGAGTTGCCGCCTGTGTCGGAATAGCGCGGTGTGCGTGTCAGGTACAGATCACCATCTTCCAGGAAGACCTCTGCGGTAATCTGGCGGCCAAGCCAGACGCCCTGGTAGGTGCCAATGTAGGTCTCAAGCACCGATTCCGGTACTTCCACCACCTTTTCCTCGGCTTGCGTGAGGGCGCCGGTGTAATGGCGCTGGGCGGTTTCGGATTCGTTACATACCACTTCCAGTATGTCTGAATCAGCACGGTATTCCAGGTCGACAACTGCCTGCACCGGTGCATTCAGGGCACCAGGATCCTCGTAATCGATGACCAGTTCGGTATGACCAAAATCCAGGCGCGTGTAGCGTTCTGTAATACGTAACTGGTCAGTATGAGGCAGGCCTTCACGGGTCAGCCAGGTCTTGTCATTGAAACCGGCAGTTTCCACCACCAGGGTGTCGCCTTCCCAGTGGCCGGCAGCATAACCCAGCCAGGAAGGCAGGATGGCATCTTCGACCGGGGGTCTGCCGTCCATGTGAATCTGGCGATAGGTCATGTCGGGATTGAGCACGGCAATAAAGTCAGGCGTCTGGACGATCTTGCGTGTGCCGCCCACGGAGGTGCCGGCGATATAGGAGCCCGGGCCATCCGGCAGACAATTAAAGCGGGTGTCATTGACAAAAAAGGTACGCTCCTGTTCCTGCAGGACATCCAGGGCCCAGCCCTGGTAGTTATCCCGGTCAAAGATGGAGCCACGCGCATCAGCCGGAACCCAGGTGCCGTTAAAGTCCGGCTTGCCGTTGAAGGTGCGCGGGGCAGGTGCATCCATGTCTACACTGCCATCGGGGTTGCGGGGAATATCAGACGTCCTCCAGTCGAACCACTGGGCTTGAACAGAAGCAGTGACAAAAAGAAACAGGATGGATGCTGAAAGACGTTGCATGTGGCCCCCTACTGGTATGCACAATTTGTTTGGTGTGGCATGCCGGCTCCGTCTTGGCCGGTCTGGATTTTACTGTTGCCTGTGGGCACGTAGTGTATATCATATGCAACAGACAGGCACATAAACCGTGCCAAAAGAGGATTACCCGATGTACAGATTCAGATATTTCGTAGTATTTGCCGCCATACTGTTTGGTTCTACTGCAGCCAATGGCCATCATTCATTTTCTGCCGAATTCGATGTCGGCCGTCCCGTGGATATTACCGGTGCGGTGATTGATATTGAGTGGACCAACCCGCATGCCTGGGTACACGTGGCTGTTGAGGATGAACAGGGAAATGTCGAGAACTGGGCGGTAGAGATGCTGGGCGTGAACGCCCTGGTGCGCAGTGGCATGTCACCCCAGACAGTGAAACCGGGAGATGTCCTGACCATTACCGGTTATGGTTCCAGGGATGGTTCGAATACAGCAAACGCCTCGTCAGTGACCCGCACTGCCACCGGGGAATCCCTCTGGGCCAGCGCAGGTAACTAGGCGCCTGTCTGCCGCTGCGCAGACAGGTTGGTTGTCAGGCAGTCGCTTTTTCCAGCAAAGCCAGCATTTTGCTCCAGGCCCTTTCCGACAGTTCCATGTCATAGGCGGCTGAGCCCGGCACAGTCCAGCCATGCTGGGCGCCTTCATAGACCTCAACTTCCGCATTCAGGCCCGCGGCTTCAAAGGAATCCCGCAGGGTAGTCTTGGCTTTGGGGTCAGCCTGGTCATCGTTGTCGGCAATAGCTACCAGGAAATCGGCTTCCATATCCGGAATCAGCAGGTGAGGACTGTCCTGGGCATCGGTGGCCATGGCCGCACCATGAAACGTGGCGGCCGCACCTATCTTGTCCGGCCTGGCAGCTGCAGTTCGCATCACCATGGGGCCACCCATGCAGTAGCCGAGCGTGGCCATCTTGCGGGTTTTGGAAACGGTATCGTGGCGCTCCATGAAGTCGATAAAGGCGCGGGCATCGGAGAAATGGGTGTCTGCATTAAGCGATTGTGCCATGGGTATTACCCGGTCACGCACTTCCGGGTCACTGAAACTTTCAGTACGGCTGACTACCGGGGCCTTCGCATCCCGGTAAAACGGGTTGATCACCAGTACCGAGTAACCATAGCCTGCCAGGCGTCGGCCCATGTCCATGAAGGTAGGGCGCAAGCCGAGCACATCTGGCCACATGATAACGCCGGGCCAGGTACCTTCGGGTGGATGCGACATATAGCAGTCAGCGACTCCGTCCGGTGTCAGGACATCAACAGGACCTGAAATCAGGCGCTGGGCGAATGCGGCACCCGGGATGGCGGCTGCCAGTCCGGCACCTGCAGTGAGCTTGTTAAACTTGCGCCGCGTCACGGGTTTGTTCTTCAGGTGTTCTTCCCAGTCTTTGAGTGTCTGTTCGTCACACATTGCAAATCTCCGATGTTGAATTTTTTTGCTGCTGCTCCTGGATGCAGGCAGTCATGGACAAAAGTATAGGTAGATTAAAGGAGCAGGGTAAAGAAGTCTTTGAACAAATTGGGAAAAATGCCAAGTAGCTCTCATGTTTTTACCCGGGAATGTGTCTTGTACGCCCTACAGATATACGCGAATATTGACCGGTTTTTCAACAATAATGGAAGCAGAATGTTTCAAGGGGGCTTACCAATGATAATCAAAAAGGCGTTACAGAAATTACTTCTGGTAATGACAGTCTCGGGCCTGCTGCTGTCGGCCAGTGGCCCTGCCAGCGCACAGGACCAGGTCACCATGGAGAACCTGCTCGATCGCATCCAGATCGAGGACTTGCTGGTACGTTACTATTACGAGTTGTCCCAGGGTGATGCCCATGGCATGGCGGATTACTTTACCGAAGATGCCTTGCTGGATGTGGACAGTACCATTGCCACGGGCCGTGATGCCATTGCTGCACTATATGGTGGGGGTTCCGGCGATACTGAACGTGAGCCAGGTCCACAAAATCACATGCTGCTGACCAACCCGGTTATCAAACTGTATGGCGACAGGGCAACGGCTCACGTGATCTGGACCGGTGTCCAGAACGAAGGTGTCGGTAAACGTCCCAGCCTTTATGAACAGGGACGCGAAGACACCGAGTTGGTGAAGATTGATGGCAAATGGCTGATCAGCAAACGTTATATCAGCTCGGATAGCGGCATACCTGACCGCTTTGATGAAACCTATGTTCCTCGAGGGAATCCGCTGGAGGATTGATTTGCGGGATGTCATGCAAGATGGGTTACAGTATTCAAAATAACCGGACGACAAGACAGGCGGGGGATGTATGAAAAGAATGATTCTGGCTTCATTGGTGAGTTTGCTGGCAAGCACCCAGGCCAATGCCCATCATGGTTTCGGCCGTTTTGATATGAACGGCAATATTGAACTGGCCGGTACCCTTACGGACCTTGAGTTCGTCAATCCCCATTCCTATGTGTACTTCGATGTTGAACTTCCCGATGGCAGCATCAGGGAGATGGGCTGTGAAATGCGTGCGGCCACTGTACTGCGCCGTTCAGGTTGGTCCCCGGAGATGTTTGTGCCGGGTGTGCATATCGAAATAAGCGGTCGTCCCCATCGTGATGATCCCACCTCCTGTTATGTGGAAACCCTGGCACTGGGAGACGGGCCTGCGCTGGAACGCTACCAGCAACTGGACAGTACCGGATCACAGGATGAGGATCGTCCCGCCACCCTGCCCAACGGCGACCCCAATATCAGTGGTGACTGGGCGCAGGAGCAATACCTGCTGGCGACCATGCCCGACGGCAGTACCGGCGGGCTTGTGCCCAAAAGCATGGTCGCGGCCATTGAAGCCGGCACCCTGTCACCGGCTGATGCACCGGGAGCAGGCTGGGGAGCACAACCGGTGACACTGACTTCCGCGGGAGAAGCCCGGGCGGAAGTGATGCGTAACCAGCCGGTAGAGGAAACGCCGCGCATAGCCTGCGAAATCACCAGCATCCTGTTTGACTGGGTGTTTGACGGGCCAATCAATCGCATCACCCAGGAACAGGATCAGATCACCATTGAATATGGTCGTGACCTGACCCGAACGATACACATGAACCAGGATCATCTGGATTACTATGAATTAAGCCGTGGCGGTCATTCCGTTGGCCATTGGGAAGAGGGCGTACTTGTTGTTGATACGATCGGTTTTTTGCCAGGGCGCATTGCGGGCAATACGCCTCACAGCAATCGTCTGCACGTGGTGGAACGCTTCAGCCTGGATACTGACAGCCAGGGCAGGCTGGCCCTGAACAGGGAGTATGTGGGGCAAGACCCCGTGTATTACGAGGATCAGTACACAGGCACAGATACCGTCTTGCTGGCGGATGCACCTTTTGCGGTAGACCAGTGCAAGGAACTGGCTTTTGAATATACCACTACAACCAGTGGTCAATGACCCGGGTTTCTCAACCCTGGTTATTCAAGTGAGACTTCACCGATGACAGGATTCAGTTCATGCCGTCGCAACTGCAGGCGCCAGCCCTGCGCGGTTTTCACGTAGTCATCATGATAAAGACCCAGCTGCCCGGCTGTTTCTGCATTGAGAAAATTACCTTTGTTTGACGGGTAAATGGCATAGGACATGCCGTGTGCTCCACTTGCGGTGGGCGTGATGACCAGGCTTTCGGACAGGTGCAGGATATAGGAGGTAGGCGGATTCCTGCGGGAATCGCAATCCGGTCCGCCGGCAAGTGCAATCAATTCACTGCGTGCCGAGCGCCGGGAGGGCATGCCGTCACCCTGGTCGATAATATATTCGCCGCCTGCGGTGAACAGATCGGCAAAATCCTGGCCACCGTTGGTGCAGTAATCCAGGGCAAAATTCAGCTTGTTTACAAGTTGCTGGATCTCGATATAGTCCCTGTCACTGAGTGTGGTCTGTGCCTGCACCGAACCGGGAAGGGCGGCCATCAGGCTGCAAACCACCAGGGTTGCGTGGAGAGCGTGACGAATCCGCAAAGAGAGTAGAGAGAGTAGAGAGAATAGAGTAAAACCTGGCCTTATTGTTTTTATGGACATCCTGTGGGCTCCCTGGGTCAGTCTTTTCTCTTGAGTATAACAACTAACAACAGGCAACCCATTAAAATCCAACCTGTTGGTGTCAGGAGAGTAATCATTACCATTTCAGGAATATCGAATGAACATCAGCCCACGGGATAATCGCTGCGGAATAACCCTGTTACCGGAACATGCCGGCATGTGCCAGAGCCTTGTCTTCACCGCGTCTGATGGCCGGTCCATTGACGTTATCGCCGGCTGCACGGAACAGGAACTGGCATCGGGTAATCCCTGGTACCGGGGTTACTGGTTGTATCCATTTCCCAGCAGGTTGGCGAATGGCAAGTACACCTGGCAGGAAAGGGACTACCGGCTTCCCCTCAACGAACCGGAACGTGACAATGCCCTGCACGGATTTCTCACCGGGGTCACACCCGAGGTAACAGACAGGAATATACAGCAGGATTCCGCCGAGGTGACATTGCGTTACCAGTACGATGGCACCAATCCCGGTTATCCTTTCCCCGGCGAGGTGACAGTGACCTATCGCCTGCAAAGTCCGGGTCATCTGACCATCAGTGTGTCTGTGATGAATCTGCATGATGCCCCGGTCCCGGTTGGAACAGGCTGGCATCCGTATTTTTCTTTCGGCGGTAAAGTCGATGATCTTTGCCTGCAATTGCCGGCAGGCGACCTGGTGGCTGTTGATGAGAGACTGCTGCCAACGGGCCCGTTGACGCCGTTTACCGATTTTGCCGCATTGTCCCGAATGAATGACCTGACGATAGATTCAGCCCTGAAGCTGCATGCAACAGGGGATACCCGTGCCCAGGCCCTGCTTTGGTCACCGGATAAACAGGTGGGTATTGTGACCTGGCAGGATACAGGTAGTGAAAGTGGCGCAGGCTACCGTTATCTGCAGATATTCATTCCGCCCGATCGTGCCTCGATAGCCCTGGAGCCGGTCAGTTGTGGCATCAATGCGTTCAATACGGGGGAAAACCTGCTGGTACTGGCCCCCGGTCAGCACAGGGTTTTTACCAATGGCGTGTTCCTGGTCAATTCGGCAGGGGAATTTTCAACCACGGTCGGGGCAGAATAACCCGGGCATGAAAAAGGCCGGTCAATGACCGGCCTTTTTGCTTGACGCTGGAAACGTTGTTCTGGTTAAACGAGGCTTACTCGTAATCTTCCATGTCGTAAGTATGCCAGTTGTCATAGTCCGGAAAATCAATCCGGCCATCCCAGAAGCCCTTGTTGTTTTCGTTGCAGGAATATTCCAGCAGGCCAAGTCCGTCTGCCATGCGGGTGAAAATGCGACGATTGCTCCAGGGCTCGGAGTAGTAAATGGGATCATCAATGGTAATTTCGTAATTGATGGTGTCGGCATCTTCCATAGTGAAGCGTTCAATCACGGTGATCTTGTGACTGTGTGGATGTCCGACAGTGTCCAGGCGGGTCTTGCCATTGTAGTTGCTGGTAGTCACCACCAGGGTGTCACCGTCCCATTCAGCGTGGGAGTTGCCATACCAGGTTGCCGGCAGACGATCAGTGATGTCTTCTCCGCCAATCTTGAACGAGTGATGCCAGGTGTTGACTTCAAACAGGTAGGCAAAACTGTCATCGGTCTGGAAAAACTGGACCGGATTCGGTGAGTTCATGGAACGCACGTGCCCGAAGGGCAGGCAGGCACCGGTGTAGTCACCATCAGAAGAGTTGTAGTTTTCGAAATTGCGTCGACCGGCATCGGTAAAAGGCAATTCACCGGGACCGAACTGGTTCCTGCCATTGCTTCTGGCCATGTCGGGCACATAGGGAAACTCCCAGATGCCATTCAGGTTAGGCTTGCCATTAGGCATGCGTGGAATGTCATTCTGGGCAGCTGCCTGCTGGAACAGGCTGCCTGCCAGGAGTAGTGTCGTAATAATCGGGAAAAAAAGCCTGCGTGGATTCATGTTGTTACCCCCTCGTTGATCCCTTTAATTTTTATGTTTTGCTTATCGGTTGCCTACGCGCGAGAAAACCGGCGTACCATCGTCCAGCGTAATGCGTCTTGTGCTGCAGGTGTTGGTACCGTCTCTTGCCGGGTTGGCATTGGCGCGGATAACTGTGCCAATAGGCAGGTCTTCCTTGCTCCAGCCCTGGCGAATCAGCTGGTTGGGAGAGCCCATTTCGCATTGCCACTTGGCGATATTACCGTTTTCATCGGTGACATCCATGTAGAGCCAGATATGGGGGTTGGTCCATTCCACCTCAGTGATGGCGCCACGCAGTTCAAAGTCGACAGAAGTGTCGAATTCCCCCACGAGAGAATGATGTGCCATGGCAGGGGCTGTGGCCGCCAGAACAGCGAGAAATCCCAATGAAAATAATTGTTTAACTTTGAGTTTCATAATCTTTCCTTTTTTTATTTCTATAAAAAAATTAGGGGCGCCTATATACTCAAACGCAATAAAAAAATCCTTAAACAAGACTTGTGAGTATTAAATACCAGTGCGTATTGCCAAGTCTAGGCGCCTATTAAGTAAAAAACATGAATCTTTGGGTACAAAGACAGTACTTATCACTGGTCGCCAGGGTTATTGCCCTGGGCCTGGTGCTGCTGTGTTCCCCTGTTTTACAGGCTCAGGACGTTACCCTGGAAACACGGTTGCTGTCCGATGATGTGCTGTTTATCAAGGGGCCTGATGCCAATGTCCTTGCTGTGCAGAGCAGTGAAGGCCTTATCCTGGTGGATGGGGGGCATGCTGACTGGTACGACGATCTGCGCCAGGCCCTGGATGAACATTTTCCCAGCACACCGATACGCGCGCTGATCAATACCCACTGGCATCCTGAACAAACGGGGGCAAATGTCCCACTTGGCAGGGAAGGGGTGGAAATTATCGCCCACGAGAATACCCGGCAGTGGCTCAGCACTGAAATCTGGCAGCGCTGGTCAGGCAAGACGTTCCAGCCGCTACCGGAAGCCGGCCTGCCGACAACGACCTTTTACAACGACACTGAAATGCAGATTGGTGATCGTCACCTGTATTTTGGCCATATGTGGAATGCCCATACCGATGGCGATATCTGGGTATATTTTGAAGACGAGGATGTCCTCGTCGCCGGCGGGCCGGTTTCCAATGGCCGCTGGCCGGAAATCGACTGGTGGACCGGAGGCTATATCGGTGGCTTGCTTGATGGCTTCGTTTCCCTGCTGACAGTACCGAATGCAGACACAAAAATTATTCCCGGCTACGGTGATGTCATGAGTCTTGAAGAGGTCCAGGCCCAGAACCAGATGTACCTGACCGTGTTTGACCGTTTTCACGGTTCACTGATTGACAGTGACAGTTTGCAGGACATGCTGGCCGAACAACACGCGGCGGAATTTACCGCCAAAATGGGTGATCCCACCCAATTCATGACCCAGGCATTTCACAGTTTCCAGGGTCGAGTGCGGGATCCCCAGAATTTCAGGGTCCTGAACATTCCCTGAGTACAGGCAAGAACACGGAATCATGAACACAGCAGAAATCACCAGGCGAATCAATTTGCCCGCAGCCGGCAAGGCTTTGCTGTTGCTGGCTTTACCGCTCTGGCTGACAGCTTGTGGTGACAGCAATAACAGCAACAGCACAAGCGAAGCCATGACCATGGCTGAGCCGGACGCCGCTCCAGCCCAGCCTGTCGTTGAACCGGTGCCGTCACAGGCCGCACTGGATGCCCAGGCTGATGAACAATGGGCCATGATCGAACAATACTGTATGGACTGCCATAACCTGGACGACTACAGCGGCGGCCTGGCCTTTGACCTGATGGATCATGAGGCCATTACCGAGGATGCCGAAGTCTGGGAAAAAGTGGTGCGTAAACTGCGCGGCCGCATGATGCCACCGCCGGGACAGGAAAAACCGGCCAATGCCGAGTTTGATGAACTGGTCGCCTGGCTGGAAGGCAACCTGGACCAGCAGCAGGGTTTCGAGAATCCCGGTGAAAAGCTGCTGCATCGCCTGAATCGCACCGAGTACGCCAATGTCATTCGGGACCTGTTACACCTGGATGTTGACGTGGAGGCACTGCTGCCCCTGGATGGTGCTGAAGACGGCTTTGACAATATTGCCACCGCCCTGCAGGTCACGCCTACCTTTATTGACCAGTACCTGGGCGCAGCAAGAACAATTAGTGAGCAGGCCGTGGGCACACCCAATGCCAGGCCGTCAGGCACCCCCTATACCTTTTCCACGGTTGGCCAGTCGTTTCATGTCGATGGCCTGCCCCTGGGCTCACGCGGCGGTGCAGTGGTTGAACATTATTTTCCCAGTGATGGCGATTACCTGCTGAATATCGGCAGCATGGCTTCCGGGCTGGCGACTGCGGGCATGGAACACCGGCACACCCTGGTGGCCACGATTGATGGCAAGAAGTTCTTTGAAACACAGATTGGCGGCCTGGAAGAAGCCGAGCGCCTGGACAAGTTGCGTGCGCCAGCAGTTGATGAATTGAATGCCCGCCTGCGGGATATTCCGTTGACCACCACTGCCGGCCCCCATGAAGTTGCGGTCTTTTTCCTGCATCGTTCGTTTGCCGAATCCGATGCGCCCCTGCAACAGCAGACTCCGCGCAAAGGACAGGATGGCATTGCCACCGTACGTGGCTTTGAAATCTATGGGCCGGTCAATGCGACCGGGCTCAGCGACACGCCCAGCCGTGAACGCATTTTCTCCTGCCATCCGAACAACGATGCCGACGAGGAAACCTGTGCCAGGAATATTGTCACCGACCTGGCGAACGAGGCCTTTCGCGGATTACTGGCAGATGAGGATACGGACCTGTTGATGCGCATGTACGAAGCGGGCTACCAGGAAGCAGGGTTTGAAAAGGGGATTGCCTTTGCCCTGTCCGGCATCCTGGCCCACCCCAAGTTTCTGTACCGCCTGGAGCCTGTTCCCGAATCCCTGCCACCCGGTGTGAGCTATGAATTATCCAGCCTGGAACTGGCCTCGCGCCTGTC
>CAZROW010000019.1:41678-47806 GCA_964601805.1 uncultured Enterobacteriaceae bacterium | reverse complement strand
GTTTTATCGTTTTATCGTTTTATCGGCCTCAAGCCGCCACCAGCTCCAACACCGACTGCAACAACACATTGCACCCCTTCTCCACATCATGCCAGTGGCTCCATTCATCCGGTGCGTGGCTGATACCGCCGACGCTGGGAATGAATAGCAGGCCGGTCGGCGTGATATCCGTGAAGAACTGTGAATCATGCCCCGCACCGCTGGGCATGATGATGGTTTTATAACCCATTGCCTTGGAGTGTTTCTCCAGAAGCGACATCATGTCCGGTGAGCAATGTTTCGGGGCCAGCCAGCTCATCTGTTCATACTCGAACATCAGCTTGTGCTTGCGGGCGATAGCCGACAATGCCTTGCGACAGGTATTGGCCAGGTTTGTCATCACTTCTTCCGACATGTCCCTGCCTACCAGGGTAAACTCCACCTGGCCGGGAACGGTATGGGCAAAACCTGGCTTGAGTTCCAGCTGGCCTATGGTCAAACGGCTCTTGTCCGTGCCTTCCTCATCAATGATGCGGGAAATCTCGTGGGCAAAGTCTGCTACCCCCATGAAGGCATCACTGCGCAGGTTCATTGGTGCAGTTCCCGCGTGGTCAGGTTTGCCAATCAGCTTGATCAGCCACTTGAACACACCGGAAATACCTTCCACGACACCGATCTGTTGCTGTTCGGTTTCCAGGACAGGACCCTGTTCAATATGCAGCTCGAGAAAACCCACCATCGAGTCGGGGTCACGGGCTACATCCATGGCTTCCCAGTAACGGAACTGTTGCCGTGCCATGGCATCGCGCAATAATTCGCCACTGGCATCCTTGGCACGCTCAAGCCAGTCCATCTTCAGGTTACCGGTCAGGGCCTGTGAGCCAAGCATGCCCACGTCTGCTGCTGCGTGTAATGATGGTGTGATTGCCGATCCAACCCCGAATGAGGCCGTTCTCCCGATCTCGTTTAGCAACCATGCCAAAAAAGAGGTTATTCCCAAGCAGTGTGTGTCCATACAAGGGAAATCCATTTCCTCATTGTTTGCATAATATGTGAGAGGTGGCGCTGGTTGTTAACGCTTGAAGGCCTCAAGCGCCCTTGCCCTGGTCGCCTTCAGGTCTACCAGGGGTGCAGGATAATTTGCTGGCCTGGCCGCTCCGGGCTCATGAATTGCCTTGTTGTCCAGGCTGGCCAGCTCCGGCACAAACTGGCGAATAAAATCACCGTTGGCATCAAAACGCCGGGACTGGGTGGTCGCATTGAAAACACGGAAGTAAGGCACAGCGTCGGTGCCGGTGGAAGCACTCCATTGCCAGCCGCCGTTATTGGCAGAAAAATCACCGTCAACCAGGTGCTGCATGAACCACTGCTCGCCCATGCGCCAGTCAATCAGGAGATTCTTGGACAGGAACATGGCGGTTACCATGCGCAGGCGGTTGTGCATCCAGCCGGTTTCCCTGAGCTGGCGCATGGCAGCATCAACAAGTGGAATCCCGGTACATCCTTCACACCAGGCCCGGAACTGCTCCTCGTCATCACGCCAGGGCACATGCCCGTAGTCATCACGAAACGGCCGGGCCATGCTGACATGGGGATAGTGAACCATGATGTGCTTGTAGAACTCCCGCCACAGCAGCTCATTTTTCCAGGTTTCCACGCCATTGCCGTCATTCCAGGCTGAAGCAGTACGCCAGCATTCGCGAATGGAAATAATCCCGGCATTCAGCCATGCGGACAGCTTGCTGGTACCATCCACGGCGGGCAGGTCGCGCTGGTCCTTGTAAGCCGTAATCCGGTGTTGACAGAAGTCTTCCAGCCGCTTGCGCGCCTCCTTTTCCCCGGCAGGCCACAATGAGGCCCAGTGATCATGGGCTTCTGGCCAGGATAATGAGGCCAGCGGTAGCTGGGTTTGTAACTTCGCAGGTTTACCTGCCCCGGCCTTTGCAGGCAGAGTGGGAGCCGACTGGTCCATCGGCCCGATAATTTGCCGGGCCTTGCGGGAGAACGGGGTAAATACCCTGAATGGCTCACCGCTGTTATTGAGAATGCTGCCGGGTTTCATCAACACGCTGTCATCAAAGGCATGCACCGGAACACCCAGCTCATCACAGACAAAAGTCACTGCAGCATCGCGTCGTGATTCATTCAGCGGGTATTCGCGGTTGAAATAGATCCCCCCTGCCCCCCAGGTATCGATAATCTCCTCGATCACTGCCGGGATGGCGTTGTAATCCGGTGTTTCGCAGCAGACCAGCGGTATGTCGTGTTCTGCCAGGGAGTCCTGCAATAACAGCAACTGCCGTCGCCAGAAATCCAGCTTGATGGGCGCATCGTCATGGCTTTGCCATTGTTGTGGCGTGGCGATGTACAGGCCAATCACAGGGCCGTTTGCAGCGGCTGCCGCCAGGGCAAGGTTGTCATGGACTCGCAGGTCAGTGCGAAACCAGCAAACATTTGGTTTCATGGAACAGGTTTCATATAACAGGTTTCATGGAGCTGGACTTATATCTGGTTACGCAGGCTCAGGTCATCGGGATAGGGCTCAAGGTAAGACTGCCTGTCGATGTACTCGTTGGGATAGGTATTGAAATAATTACGTAGCAGGGTGACTGGTACGATCAGGGGAATGATGCCCTTGCGGTACTGGTCTATTACCTCGCCCAGCTTTGCTTTTTCCGCGCTCGACAGATCGTTTTTCAGGTAGCCTTGCAGGTGCATCAACACATTGGTGTTGCTTTTGCGGCTTGCCTTGCGTGTCAGTGATTCCATCAGTAACTCGAAGTATTTCTCTCCCAGCACCTCGGGTTCCTGGCTGCCTGCATCTGCCAGCAACCTGCCCAGTTCCGTGAAGGATTGGGGATTATGTGCCATGAGGGTGTACTTGTAGCGGGAATGGAAATCAATGAGCTTGGCCGCCGTCAGTCCGCCTTCACACAAGTCGCGCCAGTTACGGTAGGCAAACACCCGGGTGATGAAATTCTCCCTGAGCACGGCATCCTGCATACGGCCGGCCTCTTCTACCGGCAACAGCGGGTAACGATCGGTGACCGCCCTGGCATAGACTCCCCTGCCCATTTCTTCCTGGGGATAGCCCTTGTCGTTGTAGACCTTCACCCGGAACAGACCGCAGCTGGGTGATCCCTTGATGAAGATATAGCCGCACAGGTCACCCAATTCCTCGACCTTCTCGCGGGAGAACGCTTTCAGGGGTTCTGTTACGTTATGCTCGGGATTATCGACTTCGACAACATCCGGGTCTGCCGGATTGCCTACCAGGCGAATGGGCTTGCGTGGAATGCCCAGTCCGATACTCACTTCCGGGCACACTGAAACAAATTCAAAGTAACGGGACAGGTCACGGGTACATAGCGGTGAATGCTTGTGTCCACCGTTATAACGCACCTCTTCCCCCATCAGGCAGGCGCTGATGCCGACTTTAATGCTGTTGTTCGAATGCTTCGCGGCTGCCATTTTCCATCGCGTTATGTTGGTCGATATTGGTGCTGATCATGATCCCGAGGGCTTCCCAGAAGATTTCCTGCTTGCCGACGGCACCGAGCAGATTGATGCTCATGCCGGTGTATTCCTGTTCAAGATCAGCGATCATCTTCGGTACATCATGCAGCAAATGCCGGCCCTCGGCAAAGAACAAGGGCAGGATATCAACATGCCGAACACCCCGCAGGTGCGAGTTGGCAATGACCGTTTCCAGGCTGGGTGAGGCCATTTCCATGTAGGCCAGCTGCGCATCGGACGCCAGGTGACGATTGATCGCGACCAGGCCTTCTTCAAAGGTCTTGCACCAACGGGGGTCACGACTGCCGTGAGCCAGGAGAATAATTTGTCTGGAACCAGGTTTTGTCATACATCCAAAGAGTCAGGTAATACGTAAACGACTGGCATATAATGCCCGGTCAATTATCCTGTATTTACGAAAGACCGGACGCCACAGATCAGTAACCGCCTGACAACATTGCAATGAATAATCGTGCTGTACTCCTGGCCAACCTTGGCTCTCCCGACAATCCCGACGTCCCCTCCGTCAGGCGTTACCTGAACCAGTTCCTGATGGATCCCTACGTGATCCAGCTGCCCTGGCTGTTAAGACGGCTTATCGTGGGCCTGTTCGTGCTGCCCTTTCGGCCGAAAAACTCAGCCGAGGCCTACCAGAGTGTCTGGACTGACCGCGGCTCACCCTTGATCGCACTCTCCCGGGATTTGCTGAATGCGGTCAGGGAAAAAACCGGGATGCCAGTAAGCATCAGCATGCGTTATGGCAATCCGTCCATTGAGTCCGAATTGCTGAAACTGGCCGCAGAGCCCGGCATCGAGGAAATACTGTTCATTCCCCTGTACCCCCACTACGCGGATTCAACGGTGACCACGTCCATCAGGGAAGCAGAGCGGGTCATTGCCAAGCATGGCCTGTCCGTTCGCCTGAACGTACTGAAACCGTTTTACAACAGGCCGGATTACATTGATGCCCTGGTGCACAGTGCCTCGGATCACCTGGCCAACCCGGAGTCCTTTGACCATATCCTGTTCAGTTATCACGGCCTGCCCGAGTTGCACATCACCAAGGCTGATCCCACCGGTAGCCATTGCCTGAAGGTCAATGACTGCTGCAATGTCCCCTCTCCCGCCCATGCCACCTGCTACCGGCACCAGGTCATGGAAACCACGCGGCTGTTTGTAAAACAGGCAGGTTTGCAGCAAGACCAATATACCGTGACTTTCCAGTCGCGGCTGGGACGGGCGAAGTGGCTGGAACCCAGCACAGAGGAAACGCTGAAGGAGTTGGCAGGCAAAGGTATCAGGAAAATACTGGTGCTGTGCCCGGCCTTTATTACCGATTGCCTGGAAACCCTCGAGGAAATCGAGATTCAGGGTGAAGAAGTGTTCAGGGAAGCTGGCGGTGAATCACTGGTCCTGGTGCCATGCCTGAATGCGCAGCCCCGGTGGGTAGATACGCTGGTCAGCTGGAGTGAAAATCCGGCGGCCGATCAACTGGCCTAGTTGGCACTGACTCGAAAACCGCCCGGCTCATACTCCTTCAGGTCTTCTGCCAGATCATCATCCGAGCCTTCAACAAAATGATTGAAGACAATCACCAGGTAATAATGATTCTGGGCCAACCGGCGATGTGTCACGACCTGGGACTGGATACTGTAAACGGACTTGTCGCCCGGCATTTTGAAATGAAGCTGCACGAGATGGGGATATTCATCCTGCGCCAGCAGGACTTCAATCAGCTGGCTGTCACAGCTTATCTGGATGTTTGAACGGGAGATATCCACGGATTTCGTATCGAAATACTGCAACCCGCTCTTGCTCTCGATGGCAATGGATACCGGAAAATTGATCGGGTACCTGGGAAATGCACGTCGCTCTTTCATAATTCACCCGCCTTAGTGTCAGCTGAAAGTGTCAGCAGAATCAGGTAAACCACATGTTTACCTTGTTGGAGTCAATTGTAGGCAGATAAATGGGGATCAAAGTATTCCGCGCAGTGAAAACAATGACTTGATTCACAACTTGGCGGTATCCTGTCATGAAAGTGTGAGCTTGCGCACTGTCAGTGCTTGTTATTATTTCACCAGGATATCGCCCAGGGCATCTTCAAGTCGCTCGTAATCAAAGGTAAATCCTGCTTCCTGCATGCGTCGAGGAACCACATTCTGACCCTGGAGCAACAGCCTGTCCCCCATTTCGCCGAAAACAGTCTTGACCACAAATGCCGGTAACGGAAAAAAAGTGGGCCGTGAAAGAGCCATCCCGATGCCGCGTGTAAATACCCGGTTGGTGACCGCATCCGGTGCCGCAAGGTTGTAGACACCGGACATGCCCGGACTGGATACCAGGAACTGGATGGCCTTGATGACATCCTCACGGTGTATCCAGCTCATATATTGCTCGCCGGACCCGATGCGACCGCCCAGCCCGACATAAAATGGCGGCAACAGTTTTTTCAAGACCCCGCCATCCTTGCCCAGAACGACGGCCAGCCGAATAATGCACAACCTGATCCCCAGCGCCTCGACCGCCGATGCCGACTGCTCCCAGGCGGCACACAATTCATGGGTAAACTCATTATTGAATCCGGCACTTTCATCCAGGGGCGTGGCATCGCTGGCACCATACCAGCCAAT
>CAZROW010000019.1:38630-41578 GCA_964601805.1 uncultured Enterobacteriaceae bacterium | reverse complement strand
ATGAAACCTGTGCCGCCTGTGACCAGGAATTTTGCCATGGCTATCGCCGTGCCCGGACCAACCAGGCACAGCCCTGCATTTCCACGTTATCATCAACGACAAAGCCCTTGAGCAGTTCCACGGTCTCTGCATGGGCCTGCGCCCGGTCTTCCTCGCTGGCTTCCGCCATGGCGTCACCGAGAAACAGGGCATCCATGACGAACCGGGCTGCACTTTCCGGCGTGGAACCCGGGCCACCCAGTTGCTGGTTACCTGTCCATTTTGTCAATTCAATGTCCTTGAAACCGGCCGAGGACAGTATGTCGCGCAAATAATCCGGATCACCAAAAGCAAAGGGCCCTGGTGCATTAGGCACCGGCGGTGGCAGTTCCACGTATTTTGCCGCGATCGCCATCAACTGGCCTACCCAGGGCTGTTCGGTAGGCGGCCCCCAGCAGACAAAACTCAGGCGGCCATCGTCATTCAGAAAGCTGTGCATGTTTTTGAAGGCCGCATGGGGATCCTCAAAAAACATGACACCAAAGCGGGAAAACAATACGTCGTAACCGTTCATGATGGCGGTAGCGGCATCGGCGCAGACAAAGTCCACGTTGCCCAGACCGGACGCAGCAAGCCGACTGTTGGCTGAATCCACCAGGGTCTGGCTCAGGTCGAGCCCGGTAACATGACCATCTATGACAAGCCGGGCAATATCAAAGGTCGTGGCTCCCCCGCCACAGCCAATATCGATGACCCGCTCGCCGGGTTTGAAATCTGCATGGGCAATAGCTGCTGCACCGACCGGGGCAATCATGCCTTCGAACTGGTCCAGGTAGGTATTCCATTTGTCTCCCATTTCACCGGCCCAGCTGTCCGATTCCATTTCCTGGGGAAGTTTGTCTGCCATCGTATTTTCCTTCTTTTGACTGTTTTGTATGTCGTGAAATTGTATATCCCATTCTTTCGCAATACGCGGTCATTGACCAGAGGGTTCAGGGGGGAAAACAATTTTTTCTGGGTCATGTAAAAATCAGAGGCGACATATAACGCATATCAGCAAGGCATAGCGGCTACGTGGACATGACTGCAGATTATGCAGTATTCCATGCTGGGCAGGATCAATAGACCTGAAGCGCAGTTACGCCAGGTATGGGTGGCGGGTCAACGAGCCAGGGACAGTCGTTATTGCTTGTTGGTGGTTCCCTGCGGTGAAAACAGGGTTGGGAATGGCGCGATGTTGTCACCACTTTCAATCTTGCTGACGCCTTCCTTCTCCACCTCGTCGATGCGAACAATGGCCTGCATGGGGATGAAGCTGCGCTTGACGCCGGCGAACTCGGCCTTGAGCTTTTCCTCGCTGGGGTCGACGACCACCTGGCTACGCTCACCGAAGATGTAATCCTCGATTTCGATAAAGCCATAGAGGTCACTGGAATACACTTCCTTGGCAAAGACTTCGTATACCTGTCCCTTGTTGAGGAAAGTGATACGGTAGATAGGTTCTGCTTTGGATTTGGCCATGTTCGATTCCGGATAGTTGCATATAGAGTTGCAAGTGATGCAAGAGACCCTTGATATCAGGTTTAATTCCGCAATTTCAAGGCTTATCGCATGAATTTCTCTTTCGGGCGGGTGCTGCCGTATAGAGTGTTGCCTTCACAGCCGTTATAATCGCGCCTCTTTTTTCACAGATACCGCCCTCCCATGGCCAAGAAAGTCTTTATCAAAACCCACGGCTGCCAGATGAACGAGTACGACTCTGCGCGTATGCTCGACCTGCTCAGTGAAAGCCGTAACATGGAGCTGACTTCGACCGCTGAAGAGGCCGACGTGCTTCTTCTAAATACTTGTTCCATAAGGGAAAAGGCCCAGGAGAAGGTGTTTCACCAGCTGGGCCGCTGGCGTGAGCTCAAGGACAACAAACCTGACCTGAAAATCGCCGTTGGCGGCTGCGTGGCCAGCCAGGAAGGCGACATGATTGGCAAGCGCGCGCCCTATGTTGACGTGGTATTTGGCCCGCAAACCCTGCACCGGCTGCCGGAAATGCTGGATGCCTCCGGCAAGGGCAGCCCCGTTGTGGATATCAGCTTTCCCGAAATCGAGAAATTCGACCGCCTGCCGGAGCCCAAAGTCGCCGAATCCCAGGCCTTTCTCACTATCCAGGAAGGCTGCAGCAAGTACTGCTCGTTTTGTGTCGTACCTTACACGCGTGGCGAGGAAGTCAGCCGTCCGCTGGACGATATCCTGGCCGAAGCCGTACACCTGGCCAACCAGGGCGTGCGCGAGGTCAACCTGCTGGGCCAGAACGTCAACGCCTACCGGGGCCTGAGCCATGAAGGTGACATTATCGACATGGCCACCCTGGTCACCTATATCGCCGCCATTGACGGTATTGACCGCATTCGTTACACCACCTCCCACCCGGTGGAGTTCAACCAGAACCTGATCGACACCTACGAAAACGTGCCGGAACTGGTCAGCCACCTGCACCTGCCCGTGCAACATGGCTCAGACCGCATCCTGGCGCTGATGAAGCGCAACCACACAGTGCTCGAATACAAGTCCATCATCCGCAAGCTGCGGGCTATTCGCCCCAACATCAGTATTTCCTCGGATTTTATCGTTGGCTTCCCGGGTGAAACTGACAAGGATTTTGAAGACACCATGAAGCTGATTGACGAAATCGGCTTTGATCACAGCTTCAGTTTCATCTTCAGCGCCCGTCCCGGAACCCCTGCTGCCGAACTGAAAGATGACACCCCCATGGACGTGAAAAAACAGCGCCTGGCCATTCTTCAGAAAGCCGTACTCGACAATGCCAACCGCATCAGCGAGGCCATGGTTGGCACCATCGAGCCCGTGCTGGTCACCGGCGTGTCGAAAAAAGACCCGGGTGAGCTGCAGGGGCGTACCGAAAACAACCGCGTCGTGAATTTCCGCGCCGGCCGCGATGTCACCGGCCAGATCGT
>CAZROW010000019.1:18674-38530 GCA_964601805.1 uncultured Enterobacteriaceae bacterium | reverse complement strand
AAAACAACCGCGTCGTGAATTTCCGCGCCGGCCGCGATGTCACCGGCCAGATCGTAGACATGAAAATCACCGCCGCCCTGCCCAACTCCCTGCGCGGCGAGCTTGCCTGAAATATCCATAAATATTAATGGCTTATTAAAAATACATCGGTATTTTCCGAACAAAAATTAATACCAATTCCTTGTCCAGTTGGTATACTTCCCCCCTGTCTAATGCCTTCGGAGGCCTGTTTTTCCCCTACATGTCTAGTCAAACCCTTTCCCAGCGCCTGGTGCTGGAACCTGACAATCCGCAACGTCTTGCCAGTCTCTGCGGACGCCTGAACGAACACCTGAAACAGATCGAACAACGCCTGCTGGTCAAAATCCAGAACCGGGGCAGTGAGTTCATGTTAACGGGTACCCCTGACGCTGTGAAAAACACGGCCGGCATTATCCGTAATCTCTACGCCATGACAGACCGCGCCACCGACCTGGCACCGGATACCATTCACATGGCCATCCAGGAAGGTATCAACGAGTCTGAAATGCAGAAGGCTGACAATGCAGAACGTGCAATTGACAGTGAACATGCTGAAGCGACTGACAATCCGGACGACACCGAAAATGGGGACAGCTCCCGGGATGAAGCCTTCCTGCTGCTGCGCACGCCCAAGGCGTCCATCAAGCCGCGGGGTCGTAACCAGAACAATTACGTGCGCGACATCGTCCGCCATGACATCAACTTTGGCATTGGCCCAGCCGGTACCGGCAAAACCTACCTGGCTGTTGCCTGCGCGGTGGAAGCCCTGGTCAAGGAACAGATCAGCCGCATCCTGCTGGTTCGTCCTGCCGTGGAAGCCGGCGAAAAACTGGGCTTTTTGCCTGGCGACCTGAGCCAGAAGGTGGACCCCTACCTGCGCCCCCTGTATGACGCCCTGTATGAAATGCTCGGCTTCGAGCGGGTCGGCAGGCTGATAGAAAAAAACGTCATCGAAGTGGCACCACTGGCCTACATGCGCGGTCGTACCCTCAACAACGCTTTCATCATTCTTGATGAAAGCCAGAACACCACCACCTCGCAGATGAAAATGTTCCTGACACGAATCGGTTTCGGGTCAACGGCTGTCATCACCGGCGATGTTACCCAGATCGACCTGCCCAAAGGTGTCGGTAGCGGCCTGGTCCAGGCCAGCAAGATCCTGGAAGGTGTTCCCGGTGTGAGCTTTACCTATTTCAAATCCCGCGATGTCGTGCGCCATCCCATCGTCCAGAAAGTGGTTGATGCCTATGACGAACATGATCGCAAGAGCATTACCGAACTGAACTCTGAGTTGAACAGGGACAACGATCGCCGCAATGAACGCGACCATTGATGTGAGCGTTGATATCGTGAACGCCAGTGCGGACAAACAAATCCCTGCAGCCAGTGACTTCCAGGACTGGACCCGTGCGGCCCTGGCAGCCTTGCAGGCTACCGGCCAGTCGGAACTGTGTATACGCGTTGTTGATGAAGAAGAGTCGGCACAGTTGAACACGGGCTTCAGGCAAAAAAATGGGCCCACCAATATCCTGTCTTTTCCGGGACCCGGTATCCAGGATGGTGCCTGGAACATGCTGGGTGACCTGGCTATTTGCGCCCCCCTGGTACGCCGGGAAGCGATCGAGCAGAACAAATCCGTTAACGCCCATTGGGCCCATCTTACCGTGCATGGTGTCCTGCACCTGAACGGCTACGATCACGAAGAAACCAGCGCAGCACAACAGATGGAGTCTCTGGAAATCCGTATTCTTGATACACTGGGTTTCGGGAATCCTTATCACGAGAATGAAGACAGCAATGAGTGAAGACCAACCTGAAAGCGATTCGGGAAACAGTTCCTGGATCGGTAAAATAACCAACCTGTTCACCGAGTCGGTGGACGATACCAGGAGCCTGGTCAACGTTCTGCGCCAGGCGGAACAGAACAAGGTCATTGATGCTGACGGACTCAGCATTATCGAGGGTGCCCTGCAGGTCAACGACATGCAGGTCAGGGAAATCATGATTCCCCGGTCCCAGGTAGCCACTATCGATATCACGGACTCACCCGGAGAAATCATTCCCAAGGTCATTGATGCGGGACATTCCCGCTTTCCGGTCATCGGTGAAAGCAAGGACGATGTCGTCGGCATCCTGCTGGCCAAGGACCTGTTGCCGCTGGTGCTGGACTCCGAAGCCCGCTTTAACCTGAAAGATGCCCTGCGCCCTGCCATCTTTGTACCCGAGTCAAAAAGACTCAATGTACTGCTCAAGGAATTTCGCGAAAACAAGAACCACATGGCCATCGTCATTGATGAATACGGCGGCCTGGGCGGCGTGGTGACTATCGAGGACGTACTGGAACAGATTGTAGGAGAGATCGAGGATGAGTACGATATCGATGAAGAGGACTACATCAAGAAGGTCGACAAGGACAACTACACCGTCAAGGCACTGACACCCATCGAGGATTTCAACAACTTCTTCCACAGCAAGCTGCCGGACACGGAATTCGACACGATTGGCGGCCTGGTGCTGGACCAGTTCCGGCACATTCCGGAACGGGATGAAACGGTCGGCATCGGTCCCTACGTGTTCAAGGTCCTAAATGCCGACAATCGCCAGATCCGTCTTCTCCTCGTTACCACGGTGTTCACCGAGGAAGCTACCGAGCAGGCCTGATGGTTGCGCACGCGCCATCGTCTTCTGTTGATCCCGGCTTCAGCCCCTCATTACTGAAACGCGCCCTGCTGTCACTGGTCTCAGGTGCCATTGCTCCCCTGGCATTCAGCCCGAATAACATGTGGGTACTGGGCATGGTCTCGGTCATGGGGCTTTACGTGGCCCTCAAGCATGCCACGCCGCGCCAGGGTGCCATTACCGGCTGGTGTTACGGGCTGGGGTTTTTCGGTGTTGGTGTTTCCTGGGTCTTTGTCAGCATCAATGTCTACGGCAATGCCAGTGAATTTTTTGCCGGGTTGATTACGGCGGTATTCGTCGCCGGCCTGTCCCTGTTTATTGCCCTGCAGGGCTGGCTGAACCAGCGTTTTTTCAACCGCTCATTCTACCTGTTCAGCTTTGCTGCCCTGTGGGTACTTGGTGAATGGTTTCGCGGCTGGTTTCTCACCGGTTTCCCCTGGCTTTACATGGGCTACCCCCATGTCAATTCTGCCTTCTCGGGACTGGCTCCCCTGCTAGGTGTCCTGGGCATCAGTGGTGTTGTCGTGCTGTCGGGCGCCGGCTTTGGTGAAATGTACCTGGCCTGGCACCGCACCCATTCCCTGTATACCGTGGCCCGGACCTATATTCCCACAGGCCTGTTCCTGGTGTGGACAATTGCCGCCCTGGCCGGACAGTTTACCTGGGTGACCACCACCGGGGAGGCCGTTTCCATCGGCATCGTCCAGGGCAATATCGCCCAGGGTGAAAAGTTTGATGCCAACCTGCGCCGGCGCAACCTGGATATCTACGAAAACCTGACCAACCCGTTATGGAATAGCGATATCGTGTTCTGGCCTGAAACAGCCATACCCTATCTGTATGACGAGAACGGTGACATTGAACGCTATTTCTCCAGCGCGGCCACAAGCCACGACAGCACCCTGGTCAGCGGCATATTTGGCAGCAACGGTGATGACACCTACAACAGCATTGCCAGCCTGGGGGCGAGCCAGGATATTTATCACAAGCAGAAACTGGTGCCCTTCGGGGAATATGCCCCGCCCCTGTTCTCGGTGTTTTTCCAGCTGTTTGATTTACCCATGTCATCGCTGTCACCGGGGCCTTCCGGCCAGGACCTGTTGGCTGCAGGCAATTACACCCTGGCGCCCTTTATCTGCTATGAAGTGGTGTACCCGGATTTCGTAAGAGGCCAGGCACATGATGCGGATTTCCTGGTCACCATCAGCAACGACACCTGGTTTGGCGCTTCCTGGGGACCGCTGCAGCACCTGGAAATGGCCGCCATGCGCGCGCTGGAAAATGGTCGCTACATGGTGCGTGCCACCAACAACGGCGTCTCGGCAATCATCAATGAAAAAGGGGAAATTCTTACGCAATCGGCACAGTTCCAGGCCCAGACCCTCGCCGGCTCAGTGCTGTTGATGGACGGACGCACCCCCTTTTCCCGCTGGGGTTCCTGGCCGGTCATTCTCTGCTGCCTTGGCGTACTATTTTTTATATACCAGGGGGCAGGACCAGCCATGCGCCTGCTCACCCTGCTGCGCAACCGGCAGTAATTCCTGTGATACGGCATTTTCAGCAATCATCAAAGGCAAAGAATATGAATCCTGGAAAATCATTGCTTGTCTCATTGCTGATATCGGCAATTGTTTTTACTGTTTATCCTGCGTCAGCCCAACAACGGGCAGTGGGAAACCAGGATATACCGTTACTTCAGCACTGGCTGGCTGATCAGCCCGAATATGCCGAATCCATCAGTGGTGTTTACGAGACCTTGCAGACCGCGTTATCGACCAGGAATCCCCGTGGAGAACTGGCCAGTCCTTTTCACCAGCTCGCAGATGATCCCGCCGAATTAAGCCAGGTACTGAACTCACATATGGACCGTTTTGCCGCGTGGCAATCGGCTCAGTCACTGACAACAAACCTGGTTTCCCTGCATGGTAGTTTCTATGCAACCAGTCAATGTGCCACAACAGCACTCCCACTGCCCGGCTCACTGGATGAAGCCGCCATGCAGATTGAATCTTCAGCGGCAGACATAGTGGATACTTTCCATCACCTTTTAACCGAAGAGCAGATCAACTTCATTCGGGCCAATCACCAGTTGATGATGAGTCTTATCCAGGTATATCCCTATGGCGGTGCGTTTTCGGAAGACAACCTGCTGACGCTGGCCGAATATGCAGACATACTCAGTGCAGCCGATCTGTCAGACATGCTCTGTGCCGGACTGTCGTGGAGCCGTTTTCTTGCTCCCGCCTGGCAGGACAACCTTTATGAGTTGATGGAAACCCATGTTAATGCAGAGTCTGCCGTGATTGCAGAATACTCCACTGCCTATGGCAAAATATTTTTTGGCGGCAGGGCCGATCACAGATTGCTCTCGGGCAATACCCTGTTCATAGCAGACATCGGTGGCAATGACATCTATGCCCTGCGCACCCAGGATGCCTGGAGCGGCCTGCCCCAGCTGATACTGGAACGTTCGGGCAACGATATCTATGACTCCCTGGAGCCCGGTGGCTATGCTGCCGGAATCGGCAGCATTTCCCTGCTGGCAGATTTCGACGGCGATGATTCCTACCACGCAAATTCACAAACCCAGGGCACCGGCATATTCGGGATAGGCCTGCTGTATGACCAGCAAGGCGATGATGAATACTTTGCCGAAGCGATGGCCCAGGGCTTTTCCCTGTTTGGTGCAGGCCTGCTGCTGGATACTGAAGGCAATGACCGCTACCAGGTAACCGGGTTGGGCCAGGGCGTGGGCATGGTATCCGGGTTGGGTATATTGAGTGATAGCGCCGGTGACGATCATTATCTCGCTACCGGCCTGGTACCGACAAGCTACGGCACACCGGGTCTGTCCGACAGCTGGAGCCAGGGCATCGGTGTCGGCGTCCGCTTTACCACGCCCGGCGGAGTTGGCCTGCTGGAAGACCTGGACGGACAGGATGACTATAACGCCGGTTCCTTTTCCCAGGGGGGTGGCTATTTCCTGGGGCTGGGCATGTTCCGGGATGCCGGTACGGCGGATGATACCTACCTGGGGTCACGCTATAACTTCGGCTGGGGTGCTCACATGGGTGTGAGCTACTTCCTGGAAGAAGGCGGGAATGACTACTACCGCACCCGGCAAAATGTGGCAGCGGGTCTGTCCTGGGACAAGAGCCTGGTGCTGTTTGAAGACCTGGCCGGCAATGATCGCTATGACATGGGCGGCTTCAGCCTCGGCGCCTCTGCCCACCAGGCGATCGGCCTTTTTCATGACTACGGTGGTAGCGATAAGTATCGCTATATCTTACCTGCACGAGCCACCCAGGGGCCACCCAGCCTGTCTGTATTCATCGATACTGGTGAAGAAGAAAACGAATTTGAGGATGGCGTGAACAGCGGTGGTTGTTACAGCAACAATGATATCGGTTTTACACTTATCATCGATCAACTGGAAGATGCTGACACCCTTGATTGTGTTACTGAATAACTCTCCTGCCCCAGCCTTTGAATCTAGCTCAACCCGAGCAACCATGCATAAAAACTGATACTGGCAATACTGAGCAGGCAAGACAGCACGATGGCCGTGGCCACCAGGTTTTCACACGTGCGATAGCGCACGGAAAATACATAGACTGTGATACCTACAGGCATACAGGACAGCAACACGGTCGTCTGTGCCCACACGGTCTCAAGTTCCAGGGCATGGAATGTCAGCCCCCACACCAGCGCCGGCAACACCAGCAGTTTCATGCCTGAAAGCACCAGTGCCATGGGGATCTCTCCGTGAATCCGGTACCGGTTCAGGCCGGCACCCAGGGCAATCAGGGCTGCCGGAATGGCTGCGCGGCTGACCAGCTCCAGGGCTTCCAGCACTGGCTGGTAGATCGGCAGGCCCACGAAATTGACTACCGCACCGGCAATCAGACTGCCACTGATCGGATTTTTCAATAATTCCTTGCTGACCGTGAACAGGTGGCTGCGCAGGGTCCTGCCCTCTACCCTTTGCATCTCGGCGACGATGGTGCCAAAGGAAAAGATCAGCAGGTTGTTCAGGGCAATCAGCATGAACATCGGCACAAAGGCGGCCTCCCCCAGCAGTTCCACGCAAATGGGAATACCCAGTATGGTGACATTGGGATAGGCACAGCCCATACCGATGACACTCAGCCGGGTCTGGCCGGTGCCATAGCGCACGTGCGCGATTCCCATGCCGGCAATATAGACAACCAGTATGGGCAGGTAGTAACCCCACAACAGGGTCCAGTCCAGGGCATCGGGAAGATCTGCCGTCGCTGTGCCGTAGAACAACATGCAGGGCAGCAGGCAGTTGAAAGTGACCTTGTCCACGGCACGTATTTCCTGCTCAGTAACCAGCTGCCGGCGCGCAGCCAGCCACGCCAGGAAGGCGATGGCCACAATCGGGAACAGGGTTTCAATGATGTGCATGGCAGGTGCCAAAAAAAATGCCAGCGTCCATTTAAGCACGCTGGCATTCGTTTAAAAACAAAAGCGTTTTATTCCAGGTAATAGGGAGTACTGTCTTCCATAGTGGCAAACAGGTTCAGGTCTTCAAAACGGTCAAGCACCAGCTGGCCGTTTTCATTGAACCCGATCTCGCCATCCAGCGAAGTCTTGGCGACACCGGTTTCACTGTCCAGTTGTACTTCAACCAGGGTGAACTCTGGAGAAGCGTTGTTGGGCGTATTCCACAGGTAGGGGTTGCGTGTCTTCAGGCCGAGTGTGACCAGGAAACGCATGTGTTTACCGGCTGGCGTTTCTTCCTGCCAGGCATACTTGATGCTGTAACCGATGGCTGCTGCTGAAAACAGGTAACCCCGGGATTCCTGCTCCTGCAGCGCCGTCATGAAGGCTTCCAGGTCGCCGTCATCATTGTACTGGCGCCATGCACTTTCCACGGCGTCCTGCTGCTCCGGTGTAGACCAGTCAATCAGCGATAGCCGGATATCCGAATCCGTCTCATATTTCACATCACTGGTGGCTCCGGACAGGGTGATGCGGGCAGCCGCCATGGCATTGGTTGAAACCAGGCAGGCCATGAGCGTCAACACGGTCAAACTCTTGACGGTTGACAGGGAATGGCTGAACAACTTCATTCTGAGTGACCTCCTTAAGTTTATTGTGCAGAAAAAAGCCTGTGTTCCTGCCGGCACGCCATGCTGCCGGCAGGAACCTGTTATTAACGAATGATCAGGAACAGTTGCTGGTTGCCGCGTACAGCACTGAGTGCCACTGTTCCGGGATTGGCCTCCAGTGCGGCAGCCAGCTCACCACGTGATGTGACCGGCACACGGTTGACCGCCGTGATGATATCGCCGGCAGCCAGGCCGCTTCTCGCAGCGCGGCTACCCTGGGCCACACTGGCGACCAGGACACCTTTCACCCTGCCATAAGCCTCATGGGACGAAGGGATTTCTTCCAGTTGCACACCTTCAAGCACTGAAGCTGATTTGGCCTGGTTGCTGTTGCTCGCCATATCGGGTGCATTACCGATACGCACGTCATAATCAATCCGCTTGTTGTCACGAATCAGGCCAATTGCCACTTCACTGCCGGCGCGGGTAAGGCCTATCGTATTGCGCAGGTCAGAAGCACCATCAATGATTTCATCATCCACGGCAACAATGATGTCGCCGGCCAGAATGCCTGCAGACTCGGCAGGTGAGCCCGGCTCCACGCTGGATACCACGGCACCTTCGGTCACGCTCAGGTCAAGGGCTTCGACCACATCCGGTGTCAGGTCAGTGATGCGCACACCGAGCAGGCCGCGACGAATCTCGCCGAATTCCAGTAACTGGTCCACCACTGACATGGCCATGTTGACGGGAACGGCAAAGCCAATGCCTACATTGCCGCCGGAAGGCGCAATAATGGCTGAATTGATACCAACCAGTTTGCCCTGGAAATCCACCAGGGCGCCGCCGGAGTTACCCGGGTTAATGGAGGCATCGGTCTGGATGAAGTCCTCGTAACCATCCACATTGATCCCGGTCTGGCGACCCAGTGCACTGACAATCCCTGTGGTTACGGTCTGGCCAATACCAAAGGGGTTACCGATAGCGGCAACGTAATCCCCGACACGCAGGGATTCAGAGTCAGACAAGGGCACTTCAAACAGGTTGTCAGCCTCAATCTGCAGCAGGGCGATATCCGTGCCTGCATCACTGCCAATGAGTGTTGCAGTGACTGTCCGCTTGTCAGACAGGGTGACCTCAATCTGCTCTGCATTGTTCACCACGTGATGATTCGTCAGGATGTAGCCGTTATCCGCATCGATGATCACCCCTGACCCGGCACCTCGCGTTGGACGCCTTTGGGGCTGATCCGGGATGTCAAAGAACCGTTCGAAAAACGGATCGTTCATGAGGGGATTTTGCTGGGCAGCCGTTGAACCGGTTACCGCAATATTGACGACTGCCGGAGTGACCTGCTCCAGTACAGGGGCTATACCCGGCCTGTCCGGTAAAACAATTTCCTGGGCACTGGTGCCAGCAACTGTACCAAAAGTTATGAAGCTGGCTAACAGTAATCCAGGAAAATAACGTGCTGTTATTTTCATACTGTTGCTCCCAATTCTTGGTTGGTAACCGATAGACAACTTGAATCTGAAATCTATTCACACTCAGTGTGCATTAAATAAGTAAGTACACTGTTTGCGTTTTTCAAGGGCTGGCAAACACGTTTTCCTGGACAACCTGGGACAGCCTGGACCCGGGTTGCCGGTGAATTTATACAGGTAAAAAGGGGCATACAACAACGCCGGAAATGTCCGGGAAAACGATAAATACTCGTAATATCAGTATATTACGAGTTTAAGAAAAGCGAGCGAGCACTCTGTCATGCAGCCAGATGCCAACGAGCATCGCGGCGACAAACACGAACACGTTGGTCTGCCAGGTATTGAGAGCGACAAGCCCGGGCCCCGGGCAAATGCCGGCAAGTCCCCAACCAATGCCGAAAACAACCGCACCTGTGATGAGTTTTTTGTCGAGATCCTTTTTACCCGGCAGGTTGAAACTGACGGCAAGAAACGGTTTATGCATCACACGGGCATACTGGAAACCGGGGATGGCAACCAGGAGTGCCCCGGCCATGACAAAAGCCAGTGTCGGATCCCAGGGGCCCAGGATATTCAGGAATCCAAGCACTCGGGCCGGGTTGACCATTTCCGAAATACTCAGTCCCAGGCCAAACAGGATACCGCTGCTCACCAGGATCAGCAGATTAGCTACCGGAATACCTTCCCTGACCTGTACTTCTTGTTCAACTTGATCTGTCATGATGATTTCCCCTTAAGCGGTAACCAGGCGCACCAGCGTATGCGTTACCACGGCTGATGCAATGAAGGTCAGTGTGGCAACAAGTGAACGCGGAGAAAATCGCGCCAGTCCACAAATGCCGTGACCGCTGGTACAGCCACCCCCCATACGTGTACCTATACCGACAAGCAGGCCGGCAATGATGTAGAGCGACCAGTGGGCGCTGACATCCACGACCATTTCCTGCCTCCAAAGCCAGGGATAAATGGCACCGCCAACCATCAGGCTGATAATGAAAATCAGGCGCCAGGACATCTGCCCCTTTTCCCTGTTGACCACCCCGCCAACGATGCCACTGATGCCGGTGATCCGGCCATTGCCAAGGATCATCAGCACGGTGGCCAAACCAATCAGGGTGCCGCCACTGAAGCCGCTGATAAATGAAAATTCTGTCATAGGGTTTTCCCGTTAATCGTCAAAATCCACGCCAGTATGCCTTATTCTGAAAACCGGCATTTGTCCCGTGTCAAAAAAAACGGGACAACTGCCGTGACGCCACGCCAGTTGTCCCGATTATTTTAAGCCAGTGGTGCTGAGCTGACTCAGAGCTCTTCAAGAATGGCTTCAGCCGTTGAAATTCCCATCTCACCCGGCGGTTCGATAGCCAGGTGGCTAACGGTACCATCATCAACGATCATGGCCAGGCGCTTGCAGCGTGTACCCAGGCCAAAACCACTGCCATCCAGTTCTGTGCCCATGGCCTTGGTCAGTTCGCCATTGCCATCGGCCAGCATGGTAATTTTTTCTGCGTTCTGGGCTTCGCCCCAGGCACCCATGACGAAAGCATCATTCACGGACAGGCAGACGATACGGTCGGCTTTTTCAAGAATCGCATCGGCATTGACCACGTATCCCGGCAGGTGGGTCATTGAACAACCCGGAGTGAAAGCACCGGGAACCGCAAACATGACGACTTTCTTGCCACCGAACAGTTCATCCGTGGTGATGTCCTGCGGGCCGTCAGCACCCATTGTTTTCAGGGTTAAAGAAGGAATCTTGTCGCCTACTGCAATAGTCATTGGTTTCTCCATTTATCTAGCGAATTTGCATTGAGGTAATCAGCCCGTGATATTAGTGCATCAACCATGAAAGCTCTACCAAAGTCTGTGCTTTCAAGGGCAGGGCCTGGACCAGGACCCCCTACTTGATGATATTAATTATCATTTACACTAATTACCATAGCTGGAAGCCAACCACGCCCACACCTGTTACCCGCGAGCTCCAGGCTGGCTGCCCTCACTGATCAGTGCATTGCACCTGAATAAGGCTGGACTTCTTCTAGCCCTTCGCCCAGGCCAGCATGTCCCAGTCCTGGTCCACGTGAATGAACATGTTGGTGACGGATGTCTTGACCCGGGTGACATGTCCCTGCCCGAAGGTGTCCTCGAGGTAAACCAGGTCCCCCTGGCCGATTTCCTGGCGAATGCCACCGGTGACTTCCACTTCAAGAGTGCCGGTCAGGTTGATGGCAAACTGCTTGCGGGGCGCCGTGTGCCAGTCTTCCGCGCGGGTCCCATTGCGCTCATAGGCACTGGCCGTCATGCTGGTCACCGGAATCGCGCCGGCACTATTGGATATTTCGACAACCTCGACATGGGAGTCGCCATTTGGCGTCGCGTAGATATGGATAAGGCGAGCCTTGAGTTCCTGTCCCGACTGCTGGGCACTGGCCGCGGAGGATCCTGCTGCAGCACCTGCGAATGTCATGACACCGGCCAGGGCCAGTAATTCTCTTCTTTGCATGATGTGATTTCCCTGTAGTTATTCTAGTAATTATTCTATTTATGTACTCCAGATTGGAGAGTAAACCGCTTTTTTACGAGCGTCTACAGGTTCTGCCTGCTGAATAGGGGCCGGAACACTTGGAAGCACCCATGCGCTCCATTACACTTGGAGTGGCTGTCGCCTGGAAAGGCTGGATCTTACTGAGGAATCTCCCCGATGAAATTATCTCCCCTGCCCCGTCTTGTTTTTGCCCTCCTGTGCCTTGCCGGGCTGCCGGCATTTGCCCAGGATGATGCATTTACGCCTTACGAGTGGGATCTCACCGAACTCTATGCCTCCGAGGAGGCCTGGGAGGCAGAACGCCAGCGCCTGCTTGACCAGATCGACAACATCAGTGAATTCCGCGGCACCCTGGGCGACGATGCCGACTCCCTGTATGCCGCCATGCGCTATGTGTCCGATATCTATCGCGAAGTCCTGCGCGTGTATTCCTATGCCAGCATGGCCCAGGACGAGGACCTGCGAGTGACCACGGCCCAGGAACGCAACCAGCTGGCCGAGGGGCTGTTTGCCAGTTTCAGCCAGGCGACCTCCTGGATTGATCCCGAACTGCTCGCCGTTGGTGAAGCCCGAATCATGGGATTCATTGAAGACAATGAGGAACTGGAGCCCTTTACCTTCATGCTGGAAAACACAATCCGCCAGGGCGAGCACACGCTCGGGGATGAAACCGAGCAGGCCCTGTCCTATTTTTCCCAATCCTTTGATGCCCCATCCAACATCTACTCACTGCTGTCCAACTCCGACATCCCCTGGCCAACACTGACCATGGCCAATGGTGCCGAGGCCCGTATCGATTCCCAGGGCTACAGCCTCTGGCGCGGCAGTGAGAACCGCGAAGACCGCAAGCAGACCTTTGATGCCTACTGGAGCAAGTGGCTGGAATACAATTCCAGTGTCGGCATGGTGCTCAATTCCCATATCCAGATGCAGGTCGCCCTGGCCAGGGCGCGCAAGTACGACAGTGTCCTGGAGCGCGAACTGTTTACCGATAACCTGCCCGAAGCCGTGTACCACACGCTGGTCGAGGAAGTGAACAAGTCCCTGCCCACCCTGCACCGCTACTTCAAACTGCGCGGACGCATGCTCGGTGTAGAGCAGATGCATTACTACGATATCTATCCTCCCCTGGTGTCACTGGACAAGGTCTTTGATATAGAAACCACCAAGGAAATTACCCTGGATGCCATGTCCGTGCTGGGGGAAGACTGGGTCAGCAGGCAGCGCGAGGCCATTGACCAGCGCTGGATGCATGTCTATCCGCAACAGGGCAAGCGTTCCGGGGCCTACATGAACGGCTCGTCCTACGATGTCCACCCTTACCTGCTGCTCAACCACAATGATGACTACGATTCCCTGTCCACATTCGCCCACGAATGGGGTCATGCCATGCACACCCTCTATGCGCAGGAAACCCAGCCTTTTGAGACAGCCGATTACGCCACCTTTACCGCGGAAATTCCGTCCACCTCCCTGGAACTGATCCTTGAGGAATACATGGTCGAACATGCCCAGTCCATTGACGAAAAACTGTTTTACCTGGGCCAGGGCCTGGAAAACCTGCGCGGCACATTCTACCGGCAGACCATGTTTGCCGAATTCGAGCTGGCCCTGTACGAAGCCGTGGAACGTGGTGAAGCCCTCAGCGGGGCACGTATTACCGAGATCTACGCCGATATCGTGCGCCGCTATCATGGCCATGATGAAGGCGTGGTTCTGGTGGATGACCTGTATACCAACGAGTGGATGTTTGTACCCCACTTTTACTACAACATGTACGTGTTCCAGTACGCCACGTCCCTGACAGCCGGTACCGCGCTTTACGCCAAGATCGTGGAAGATGGCGAAGCCGGAGTTGAAAACTACAAGAACCTGCTGCGTGCCGGCGGCTCCGACTACCCCTACGAAATTCTCAAGGCCGCCGGCGTCGATATGGCCACACCGGAACCTTACCGGGCCGTGGTTGACCGCATGAATGCCATCATGGATGAAATGGAGAGACTGCTGGATGAGCGCGCCGTCAACTGACAGTAAGGTGAGCAAACCGCCCTATCCGGTCACCTTCAGGTCTGCAGTCGGTATTTTTTATTACGTTGTACTGGTTTTTCTTGTCGTAATTACAATAGTGGCGTTCAAACCTGCTTTTGAGGAGAAACCGGTGAACACGCTACTGCTTCCCCTGTTCTTCACCCTGTTACTGGGCTGGGGTTTGCCGGCCTGGATGCTGCTGGCTACCGATTACACCGTGACGGAACAGCTGCTGAAAATCCGCTGTGGCCCGTTTCGGTGGGCCATCGAGCGTGCCGACATTCAGGACATCAGGCCGACCCGCAATCCTGTCTCCGGTCCTGCCCTGTCACTGGACCGGCTTGAGGTGCTTTACAAGGGGTATAAACGCATCCTGGTCTCTCCCGAAGACCGAACCGGCTTTTTCAGGGCCCTTGGGATGACACCCCGGCCCTGAAAACAGGCAACAGTCATTTTGCCCCTGCACCAGACTGCGCTAAGCTAGCGACAGAAAAATTACAAAAACCAACAATAGCCAGTTCTGCTGCTTTTACAATTCATCAAGGGGGTAAGGCCATGAACTATCCACGTACCGTTTTCACGGGTGTGTTACTCACTGCAACAATGCTGTCATGCTCAGTGTCAGCCCAGTGGATAGGTTATCCCACAAAGGATGTGCCTCGCCTGGACGATGGTGCCGTTAACATGGAAGCGCCCACTCCGCGTATGCCAGACGGCAAACCCGATTTTTCCGGCATCTGGATCTCGGATAACACCAAACCCGGTGAGCCCACGCCCAGTGACGGTTTCAACCTGCCCTCCTCAAGCCATATGGCCAACCTGGGGGTCAATATGCCTGACGGGCTACCCTACCAGGACTGGCTCAAACCCATCGTCAAGGAACGCACTGACAACCTGGCCATCAATGACCCGCATATACGGTGTATTCCGGACAATTTCCTGCGCGCCTACGGCCTGCCCCACATGCTCAAGTTTGTCCATACCGAGGACCTGCTGGTGGTCCTTAATGAAATGAATGCCGGTTACCGCCAGGTGTTTACCGATGGCCGTGACCTGCCCGATGATCCCACCCCGTCCTTCCAGGGCTATTCATCAGCCGAGTGGTCAGGTGACACCCTGATTATCGATACCATCGGTGTGCGCGATGACACCTGGATCGACTGGAACGGGAGTGTGCTGACCGAGCATGGCAAGGTCCGCGAGGAAATCAACCGGCCTGACTATGGTCACCTGGAAATCACCGTGACCGTTGATGATCCGGTAGCCTATACCCGGCCCTGGACTGTTCATCTCAAGCAGCGCCTGGTGGTGGATGCCGAACTGATCGACGAGATCTGCCTGGAAAACGAACGCTTCGTTGAAGAAATGGATTTACCCTACTGACCTTGCACAGGAAAAGAGCACATCATGAAAAACAACAACACCCTGTCCAGGATGGCCTTCCTGGCCGCGCTGATGCTTCTGGCCCTGTCGGCAGACGCGCATCATTCCTTCCCTGCCCAGTACGATATCAATCAGCCCGTGACCCTGAGCGGCAACGTCACCGAAGTGCAGTGGACCAACCCGCATATCTTCATCCACATGGATGTCACGGATGAGGACACGGGTGAAACGGTGAACTGGGCCCTGGAACTCGGTGGACCCAATGCCCTGCTGCGGCTTGGCTGGAAACGCGACTCACTGAAACCCGGTGATCACATCACCGTGGACGGCAGCCTGGCACGCGATGGCAGCCCGCTGGTGAATGCGACGTCCATCATCATGACCGAAACCGGCCGCAAGATGCTCGCCGGTTCCAGTCGCGATTCACAATAGTCTCGAAACGGGATATTACCCCCGGCCGATGTAAGGCATTTTGGTGGCCATGACTGTCATGAACTGGACATTGGATTCCAGCGGCAGGCTGTCCATGTAGACAATGGCCCTGCCAACATCCGCCATGGACATTAACGGCTCATCTTTCCTGGACCCGTCAGCCTGCAGGGCACCATTGGACACCTTGTGTCCCATGCCGGAATCGGCATTGCCGATATCAATCTGGCCGCAGGCGATATTATATTGACGACCTTCCAGGGAAGCGGACTTGGTCAGCCCGTTCACTGCATGCTTGCTCGCCGTGTAGGCGATGGAATTGGGACGTGGCCGATCAGCGGAAATGGAACCATTGTTGATAATACGCCCCCCCATGGGTTTCTGGTTCTTCATCATGGCAAAGGCACCCTGCAGGCACCAGAAGGCCCCGTTGAGGTTGGTATTGATGACAGCAAGCCAGTCTTCCTCGGCCAACTCCTCAATGGGCGCACCTACTCCCGTGCCTGCATTGTTGAACAGCAGATCCAGGCGGCCGTAGTGGGCATCAATTTTTTCAAACAGGTCATCAACCGTGGATTTGTCCGTGACATCGGTGACAACACACAAGGCCTGGTCAGACGCGGAATCCAGCATCGCCGCGGTTTCTTCCAGGGTATCCAGGTTGCGACCTGCCAGGACCAGCCTGTAACCTTCTGCTGCCAAAGCCATCGCCACGGCCCGCCCGATACCGCTGCCACCCCCGGTCACCAGTGCCACTTTACTGTCCATTCCTGCCTCCTGTTTTCTGCATCAGGTGTTTACTTCAAAACGCGTACCGGTTCCGGCCAGCATGCGGGCAACCGATCAAATCGCGTCATCAGGAAAGTAAAACATAATAGCCGGCAACTGGCACCTGCACGCTCTGACAATTTACAGGCAAAAAAAGACCCTCTGTAGGAAGAGGGTCAAAAATGCGCCCGAAGCCAAGGCGCGTAGTAGGAGTCCGGTCAGGTATTCCGTCGAATACCCGGGCTAGATGTCATTCGGCAGATGACTTTTGCGCCTGTCGACGACAACAGGTGCCACCTTGAAATGCTTCTTGCAGTAGTAAATGGTTTCATCCAGTGTCTGGTGTATTGATATCAGACGCCTGCTATCAGTGATCAGCCAAACTACATCTTGAGACAGAATCTCGGCTATGTACGACATCAACAACTCTCTTATCAGGTCTTACAGTCCAAGTTCCTGGCATGCCTGTCAGGCGGCCTTCCCTCTCCTTCTTTACGGTCTTCTCTGGTATCCTATGCGCCTTTTTTTGGGGCATTTACCCGGAGAATACGTATTCGCTTGATAAATTAGACCATTATCGACGCCCGCCTATTGCGGGGGCCGGGTCTTACGTTAAGCTGGTGTTCAGTCAAACAGAGAAGCCAGACCAGAAACGCGATGACCATCACAAATTCAAATGACATAACCAACGACTATGACCACGCTGCCGTGGAATCCCGCGCTCGCCAGTACTGGGACGATCACGCCAGCTTTCGCGTTGATATCGACCCGGCCAGGGAGAAATTCTACTGTTTGTGCATGTTCCCCTACCCCAGCGGCAAGCTGCACATGGGCCATGTCCGCAACTACACCATTGGCGATGTCGTCAGCCGCTTCCAGCGCATGCGCGGCAAGAATGTCCTGCAACCCATGGGCTGGGATGCCTTTGGTCTGCCCGCCGAAAACGCGGCCATGAAAAACAAGGTCCCGCCTGCCCAGTGGACCTACAGCAATATCGATGACATGCGCGCCCAACTGCAGCAGCTGGGCTATGCCTATGACTGGGAGCGCGAACTGGCCACCTGTCACGTCGATTACTACCGCTGGGAACAGTGGTTCTTCATCCAGCTCTACAAGAAGGGCATGGTCTACAAGAAAGAAGCCGAAGTGAACTGGGATCCGGTTGACCAGACGGTGCTGGCCAACGAGCAGGTTATTGACGGCAAGGGCTGGCGCTCCGGCGCCCCGGTTGAACGTCGTAAGATTCCCCAGTGGTTTATCAAAATTACGGCCTATGCCCAGGAATTGCTGGATGACCTCGACAAACTGGATGGCTGGCCTGAACGGGTTCGTACCATGCAGCAAAACTGGATCGGGCGCAGTGAAGGCCTGGAGTTTGAATTCCAGGTCAAGGGTGAGCCCCATGCGATGCAGGTCTATACCACCCGCCCGGATACCATCATGGGCGTGACTTACTGTGCCGTAGCGCCCGAGCATGCCCTGGCCCGCAAGGCGGCCGAGGCTGACCCGGCACTGGCGGAAAAAATAGCCGCATTGGAAGTCGGCGGTGTTTCCGAAGCCGACATGGCCACCATCGAAAAAGCCGGTGTCGATACCGGGTTCAAGGCCATTCACCCGATTACCGGTGAAGAAGTCCCGATCTGGGTGGGTAATTTTGTGCTCATGTCCTACGGTTCCGGTGCTGTCATGTCCGTGCCTGGCCATGACCAGCGCGATTACGAGTTTGCAAGGAAATACGGCATCCCCATCAAGCAGGTCATCGCTCCTGCTGATGACACTTTTGCCTGCGATCTCGACAAGGAAGCCTTCACCGAGAAAGGTGTTTGCATCAACTCCGGTGAATTGGATGGCAAATCCTTTCAGGAAGCCTTTGATCATGTAGCCGCACAGTTTGAATCCCGCGGGATTGGCCGCAAGACCATCAATTTCCGCCTGCGCGACTGGGGGGTGAGCCGCCAGCGCTACTGGGGCGCCCCCATCCCCATGATCAAATGCGACCAGTGCGGCAGCGTACCGGTCCCTGAAAGCGACCTGCCCGTGGTATTGCCGGAGAACGTGGAATTTGACGGTTCCGGTTCACCTATCAAGAAGATGCCGGAATTCTACGAGACCGACTGCCCACAATGTGGCGGCAAGGCCGAGCGGGAAACCGACACTTTTGACACCTTTATGGAAAGCTCCTGGTATTACGCCCGCTTTGCCTCTCCCCGTGAAGAAAATGCCATGCTGGACAAAAACGCCATGGATTACTGGCTGGATGTCGACCAGTACATCGGCGGTATTGAGCATGCCATTTTGCACCTGTTGTATGCACGCTTCTTCCACAAGCTCATGCGTGACGAAGGCCTTGTCTCCACGGATGAGCCGTTCAAACGCCTGCTCACCCAGGGCATGGTCCTCAAGGACGGTGCCAAGATGTCGAAATCGCTTGGCAATACTGTTGACCCTGAAAGCATGATTGAAAAGTACGGTGCCGATACGGTCCGTATGTACATGATGTTTACCTCTCCCCCCGACCAGAGCCTGGAATGGTCCGACTCCGGTGTCGAAGGCGCCTACCGCTTCCTGAAACGCTTGTGGAAACTGCTGGGCGACTATAAGCCGGCAACCATTACTGTTGATCCTGATTCCCTGGATGACACACAGAAAGCCGCACGCCTGAAAATACACAGCACCATTCAGAAAGTGACGGATGATTACGACCGTCGCCAGATATTCAACACGGCCATTGCTGCGGTCATGGAGCTGTACAACGACATCAACCGTTTCAGCAATGAACGCGATATCATGGACGGCGGCCAGAACCAGGCAGTCTTCCAGGAAGCCGCCGATGCTATTGTGCTGCTTCTGGCTCCTATCGTGCCGCACATGTGCCATGCACTCTGGAATCACCTGGGACATGAAGGGGCAGTGATTGATGCCTCATGGCCGGGTTATGATGAAAGTGCCCTGGTCAAGGACAGCATCGAGATGGTCGTCCAGGTCAATGGCAAACTGCGCGCCAAGCTCGAGGTGGCAGCCGATATTTCCAAACAGGATATGGAAGCCGCTGCCATCGCAGACGAGAACGTGAAGAAATTTACTGACGGGCTGACAGTACGTAAAGTCATTGTTGTTCCCGGCAAGCTCGTCAATATCGTCGCGAACTAGGCGTCGCAGGAGCAAGGAGCAAGGAGCAAGGAGCAAGGAAAAGCTAAGTCTTTAACCTGATTAAAACAACCCGAATTCATTAGCACCCTGTCACATCAGGGTTTATTCATTTTTGAAAATTTAACCCTTGCTCCTTGCTCCTTGCTCCTTGTACCTTTACACCTGTATCCAGAACAAAAACCCGAATGAAACCATTTCACCTGTTATTGATAATTTCCCTGGCGTGCCTCTCAGCCTGTGGTTTTCACCTGCGCGGTACGGCACAGATTCCAGCGGCTCTGCAATCCATCGCGT
>CAZROW010000019.1:0-18574 GCA_964601805.1 uncultured Enterobacteriaceae bacterium | reverse complement strand
GGTTTTCACCTGCGCGGTACGGCACAGATTCCAGCGGCTCTGCAATCCATCGCGTTAACCAGCAATGATGGCAACTCGGATATGCTGCAGGAACTGAGGCGAGCCCTGGAAGCCGGGGATGTCACCGTCCTGGAAACGCCTGAGGCAAGCGGCTTTGTCCTGGCCCTGGGCACAGAGTCTCTCAGTGAACGGGTACTGTCGGTCAACTCCAATGCCCGCGCCGGTGAATTTGAATTAACGATGTCTGTGCCTTTTCAGCTCAGAAACAGCGGCACGGTCATCGTGGGACCAGAAGACCTGAGTATTGAAAAAGTCTACCTGGCAGACCCCAATAACGCCGTAGCCAAGGATGAAGAAAGGGAGTTGATGGCCGAGGAAATGCGCCTGGAACTGGTTAACCTGATACTGCGACGGCTGCAGTCTGCTCCACTGTAGCACCGTCACTGCAACTGCCGGGCAACTTCCTCAGTTAGCTCCTTGATGGAAAACGGCTTGGTGATCATACCCGCGAAACCGTAATCGGAATACTTTGCCATGACCGGGTCAACGGCATAGCCACTGTAGACAATCACCCTGGCCTCCGGATCCAGTTCCAGTACTTTCACTATCGCCTCCTTGCCACCCATACCGCCGGGAATGGTCAAGTCCATGATAATACAGTCGTAAGGCAAGCTATCTGCCATGGCCTTTTGTACCAGGGCAATGGCTTCCTTCCCGTTGAATGCTGTATCCACAGAATAGCCTTCGCGCTTCAATACCTGTGTTACCAGGTCACAAATCATGACTTCATCATCCATCACCAGGATGCGCCGGCTTTTACCTGCCCCGGCCTTTTGTTTGTGTTCAATAGCGGGTTTGTCTACACCAGCCACTTCAATCGCCGGCAGCAGGATTTCAAAGGACGTACCAAGCCCGGGAGTTGAAGTGACGCTGATATGCCCCTTGTGCCGCTTGATAATGGAGTAAACAGTTGCCAGGCCCAGGCCACTGCCCGTCTGCTTGGTACTGTAGTAGGGGTCAAAAATCCGAGACAGCTCCCCTGAATTGATACCAATGCCTTCATCCTTGATGCAGACGAGAATATACTTTCCGGCTTCCAGTCCCAGCACCTTGTTATGCGCCAGCGTGGTATTTTCCAGTGAAATGTACAAACGGCCACCATTGGGCATTGCCTGGTTGGCATTAATGGCAAGGTTGGAAAACACCTGGGTAATCTGACCCTGATCTCCCAGTGCATGCCAGAGATCATCATCAAACTGCAATTCCAGTCTGGTCTTACTGTCGGACAAGTCAAAACTAACCGTTTCCCTGATCAGCGGTGCCAGATCGAGGTTTTCCGTCAGCGGCTCCCCTCCCTTGGCAAACGTTAACAACTGGTTGGTCAGGTGTGATGCCCGCTGAAATGCTTTCTCGGCATTTTCAAGACTTTTACCGGATTCAACAGGATTTCCCAGTTGAGATTTGGCTGCTGCAATATTACCGAACAACACCGTCAGGATATTATTGAAATCATGTGCAATGCCGCCTGCCAGTACCCCCAGGCTTTCAAGGCGCTCCAGTTTCAGGTTTTCCTCTTCAGCCCGAATGTGTTCTGTCACGTCATGGGAAACGCCGAAAACCGACTGAATTTCTCCCTCACTGTCACGCAATCCCGGAAAAACATTCCACAGCAACTTTTTCCTGCCACTGGGGGTATCGAGTTCATAAATAAGGGATTCAGATGTGCCAGACTGGAATACGCGCTCAATGGTATCGTGCCAGAACTTATGTAGTTCGGATGGAAAGTCCAGATCTTCACGTGTTAAACCGATGACCTCATCACGGGTAACACCCATCATTCGTTCAAAGGCGGGATTCACGTAAAGATATCGATGGTCCCTGTCGTACAGCATGATGCCGTCTTCGGAATTTTCAATCAGCGCCTGGTTGATTTCTTCCTGGCCACGCAGTTGCTCTTCCACCAGTTTCTGGTCAGTTATATCCCTGGCAGTGGCATAGGTGATCCCTTCATTGGGATCAAAGCTTGAACTCCAGGACAACCAGCATAGTGAGCCGTCCTTGCACACGTATCGGTTTTCAAAATTCATCGTGTAGCCGTCCTGCAAATGCTGGCTAATGGCTTCCAGGGTCGGCTGGCGATCAGGCTCGTAAATGAATTCGATAAATGGCCTGGAAAGCAGTTCCTCCTCACTATAACCAAGAATACGGGTTGCAGCCGGGTTAACCCGCTTCATGGTTGCAGTGGAATCCACTATCACCATCATGTCCGGCGCGATGTCAAAGAAGAACAGGAACTGTTCTTTTTCCTTTTCATTCTTCTTGCGTTCCGAGATATCCAGGTGTGTTCCACAAATGCGCAAGGCGCGATTCTTCTTGTGATCCCACTCCACAACTGCACCACAAGACTGGATCCAGACCGTATGGCCATCCTTGTGCACCATCCGGAATTCCAGCGTATAGCTGCGACGTGATTTGACTGCAGCGTCCACGGCAGCTAGCAGCTTTTCCCTGTCATCGGGATGTATAAAGCGATGCCAGTCCGTTCGGTTTCCTGAATCGATGTCCTCCCGGTTCAGCCCGAGCATCTCCAGCCACTTGTCATCAACAAAAAACTCACCTGAATTCTCGTTGTAATCCCAGTATGCAAGCCCGGCCCCCTTGATCACATTACGCAACTGGTCCAGTTCCTGCTGTTTGGCAGAGGCATCAAAAACAAATCCTACGAATGCAGGTCGGTTTTCAAACTGGATAAATTGCAGGTGCACATCTACCGGATATTCACTGCCATCCTTGCGTCGATGAGTATTATTAATAATGATCGGGGTATGACCGGGTTTTTCCCAGCCCGGCGCGAGAAGCTCCTTGAAAGCAGACAGGGACAGGTGAGGAGTAACCAGTTCGGGTGTGCATTCCCTGAGTTCTTCCAGGGAATAACCAAGATTGCTACAGGCAACCTGGTTGGCTTAGACATATTTTTTAGATTCGATGTCTACGACATAAATTTCGACAATGGAGTTATCGAGTAGCTTTTCCAGGGCACTGCGCATGATATTACTGTTGTTTTTTATATGATTTTTCAGGCCATCCTACCAGATTAGCTTTGCCTGGAAATATGCCTGCAAAAACAAGGCAAGCGCCGGAAAACTGACGAAACAATACCTGGTCACCTGTTATTCATATTACATTTTAATTAGACTAGATGGGAACACAGCGTTCCAAGGCGGATACCGATGACCATTGCCACTGAGGACAAACCCCTGCAAACACTCCGGCAGGAAGTAATCGACCAGCTGGTACTGAACTACGCCCATGAGCAGTTGTCCAGGGCAGCCTTTGAACGCCGTCTTGATGACGCCTATGACGCCGAAAGCCAAACGGCACTCAGCGCACTGGTTGCCGACCTGGATTCCTATACTGATTCAACATACGACAAGTACAGGGATCACCTGCTTTATGCAAACGAAGAAGAAAGGCAAGATGCGAAATGGTGTGTGAACATTTTTTCAGGCACCCACAGCGACCACGAAGAGATCGTCCCTGCAACTCTGAAACTTGTATCGATATTCGGCGGGGCCAACCTGGACTATAGCCTGTCCCGTTTTTCCGCACCACGAACCCAGATAAAGGTCATGTGTCTTTTCGGTGGCGTCGAGATCCACATCCCTGAAGGCGTGAAAATTCACACTCATGTTATTCCGCTTTTTGGTGGTTGCCATAACCGGGGAGAGCCTGTGAATGATCCTGATGCACCCGTTGTCTATGTCAGTGGCCTGGCCCTTTTCGGCGGTATAACGGTTGGCGTGAAGCGCACATTCCGCGAACGCATACAGGACTTTGCCGATCAATTCCGGCACATGTTCAGTTGACTGCAAAAATGGCACCGCCTTGAAGCACTGCTGAATAATATCCCGCCTGTGCAGGTCTTTATCCATTCAACATGAACAGGTAATTCCATGAGACATCTCTTTTTACACAGCCTGGCGCTTATCCTGCTGGCAGGACCGGCAATTTTATCGGCCGCTGATCTTGATTCCGCGGAACAGGAAATGGCCAAATTCATTGATGACACTAATGCCAGCGCCATGGAATTGCTTATTGAGACTATCAATATCAATAGCGGCACAATGAATTTTCCTGGAGTCAGGGCAGTGGCAGAGAAACTGATTCCGGAATTTTCTGCCCTTGGCTTCAACGCCCGTTTCAGGGATGGCGCCGCATGGAACCGTGCAGGTCACCTGATTGCGGAGCACCATGTCGAAGGGGCTGAACCGAAACTGCTGTTGATTGGCCACCTGGACACCGTGTTTGAACCGGACAGTCCCTTTCAGGAATACGAGGAGCTTGGTGGCGGTGTTGCCCGGGGTCCAGGCATCTCTGACATGAAGGGTGGAAATATCATCATGTTGCAGGCACTCAGGGCACTGGCTGCCGTGGGCGAACTGGAGAACATGGATATTACCGTAATCATGACCGGCGATGAGGAACTCAGCGGCAGGCCCCTGAGCCTGTCCAAGGGCGACCTGATCAGCGCCGCAGAATATGCAGACATTGCCCTGGGTTTTGAGAATGGCGACGGCGACCCGGGTACTGCCAATATCTCCAGGCGCTCCTCCAGCGGCTGGACCCTGGAAGTTACCGGCAGACCTTCCCATTCCTCCCAGGTGTTTCGCGAGGATGTAGGTGCCGGGGCCATTTACGAAGCCAGCCGCATCCTGATGTCCTTTTACACGCAATTACGTAGCGAGGAACTGCTGACCTTCAATCCCGGTCGCATCATGGGCGGCACGAGTGTCACCCACGATGCTGCCAGTAATAGTGGAACCACCTTCGGCAAAAACAATGTAGTTGCAGAAACCGCAATTGTGACCGGGGATATTCGCGCAGTGTCACCGGAACAACTGGCGCGGGTCCAGGACGCCATGCGCGCCCTGGCTGCTGACAACCTGCCCCATACTTCGGCCACCCTCTCTTTTGACGACGGTTACCCGCCACTGGCACCTACAGATGGCAATCGCGAACTGCTCGCAATCTACAGCCGCGCCAGCCAGGATCTCGGTTATGGCGCGGTAGTCGCGGTGAACCCGTTGTTTGCCGGCGCAGCCGACGTGTCATTCACTGCAGCACATGTGGATAAGGCAATTGACGGGCTGGGCATGTCAGGCTCTGCCGGTCATACGGTGGAAGAAACCGGTATTTTGTCTGCCCTGCTGCAACAGGCCAAGCGGGCAGCCTTGCTGATGTACCGTTTATATCAGCGCTGACTCGGGTTTATTGACCAGCCTTTATTAAAATTCGCATATTCCATACCAGCTGTTGCAAAATGGCGGGACTGGCTATTCACAGCATCATGCATGACTTCAAGGGGGATTCACATGATCAGGTTTCAGGCGTTTCTGTTCGGCCTCATTTTCTTCATACACCATGCGGCATCAGCCGCTGATACTACTACCGCTGGCGAACTGGTCATTGAACCACCCACACTGATCTCTCTTGGCTTTGAGTGGTATATCGAAGGTGATGACAATCGCAATGCCGAGGTCGCCCTGTCCTATCGCAAGGCCGGTGAGCGTGACTGGCGTGAAGGCCTGCCCCTGTTGCGCGTACAAAATGAACGTTCCGTGTTTGACCAGACTCTGGATTACACGGCGCCCAACATGTTTGCCGGCAGCCTGTTTTACCTGGAACCGGATACTGATTACGAGGCCCGCTTCATCCTCACGGACCCAGATGGTATCGTCGGCAGAACCGAGCGTACTGTCACCGTGACCACACGCGCCGAGCCGGAAGCCTTTTCCGGTGGCCGCATCTTTCACGTTTATCCACTGGATCATACCGGCCCGGAAGAACAACCGGCCTACCATGGATTGCTGGCTGCCTACTACATGGCAGGCCTGGGGGGAGACTGGAGTCGCGCCTCTGATGCCAGGGTACGTCCCGGAGACACCCTGCTGGTCCATGCCGGCGTCTACAAGGAATTCAACCGCCGCAGCTACACCCATGAAATTGACTCCGGTTACACCACCTGCTGCGGAACCACCTGGGACGGCACCTATTACCTGACAGCAGATGGTACCGAGGACATGCCAATCACCATCAAGGCTGCCGGCGACGGCGAAGTGGTGTTTGACGGTGGCAACAACAATGTCCTTTTCAACTTGATGGGAGGAAACTGGCACCTGTTTGAGGGCATTACTTTCCGCAACACCATGATTGCCATTGAAGCGGGCATGAAAAACATCATTGGCAGTGAAGGCCTCATGGTCAAGGACAGCCGCTTCGAGGATGTTGCCACGGCAATACATTCTGACTGGTCAGGGTCACGCAAATTTTATATAGCCGATAACGTGATGGTAGGCCGCCGCCCTCCCGAACTCATGGGCTGGTTTAACATTCCACCATGGAACGAAGATCCGGATTTTGAAGAGAAACGACTGCTTGATTCCTACTATGCGGTTTCAATTTACGGTGCCGGTCACGTGATTGCCCACAACAAGGTCACGGGTTTCCATGATGCGCTGGATCATGCCACCTACGGCATGCCGGACGGTTATCCCAATATCCCCCGCGACCGCATGCCGGTATCCATCGATATCTATGGCAATGATGTCTCCAACCTGGATGACAACTGTTTCGAAGCCGATGGCTCCATGCATAACGTACGGGTTTTTAATAACCGCTGTTTCAATGTGGCCGTGGGAGGCATGAGTCCCCAGCCGGTTTTCGGCGGCCCGGTGTATTTCATGCGCAACGTGGTTTATCACAGCCCCTACGGACCGGTAAAAATTCATGCCGATCCAGCCGGTGTCATTTATTACCACAATACTTTTATTGGCGAAGTCAGGCAGATTACGCCGGCATCCAACCTGCACCTGCGCAACAATCTGATTTTTGGCCAGGAACGCCAGCCGGCCACGCTCGCCATTCGAACGTACACCAACTATTCCTCCAGCGACTACAACGGCTTCAGGGTCAACGACAACACAGAGCAGGCCTTCAGCTGGGCCTCCCCTCCCCGTGAAGTCACAGCGGATTACACCAGCCCGCTGATCATGCGTAACTACGCCACTTTTGATGCTTACCAGCAGGGATCAGGGCAGGACCAGCACAGTATCCTGTTGGATTTTGACACCTTCGTGGATGCACAAATGCCGGATCTGGATGAGCCCACACGCCTGTATGACCCCGCCCAGGTCGACCTGCGACTTCGACGTGGCAGTCCGGCAGTGGATGCCGGCCAAGTGCTGCCAAATATCAATGATGGCTATAACGGTCGCGCCCCGGACCTGGGTGCCTATGAATATGGCCAGGAGTTGCCCCATTACGGACCACGCCCAAACTGACAGCTACAGTCATCTATGGTGTAAACCCGGGTATTCGATTACTCTACTAACTATAAAAAACTATCAGCCAGGCCCTTATGCCCGTAGATCTGTTACTGGACAACGAACGTCGTGTCATGCGAACCCATGCCTCCGGGTTTGTCACCCTGGCAGATTTCATTGACAGTATGGAGAAGATCCTCCAGCTCAAGGATCAAGGGAATATTGATGACAGCTGGACACAGATTGTTGATCTGACCGATGTCAGCAATGAGCATGAATTATCGGAATCCGATACCCGGATAATTGCGACCAATAATTCCTGGCCTGCGGGCGCCCGTCGGGCCATCGTGGTCACCGAGGAAAATACCAGCAAGCTGGCGAACATCTACCAGAAAGTCGGCCAGGAAATGGGTCAGCAGATAAAGCTGTTCAAAACCATAGAAGAAGCTGAAAAATGGCTTGAAGGAGCACTTGAGACCTGAGCCGCCAATAGCGTACAGGTCTCTAGCCTTTGCAAATGCACGAATGGCGAATGACTCAGGGCGTTTCCAGCACGACCATGGAGCCTTCCGAGTTATCTGTTCGCAGGCCGATCACAGCCTGGTATTCCGGTGAATCGTACCAGGCTTTCATGGCTTCCCTGGAGGCAAATTTGAGGATTACAGTGACAGGTTTGGCATTACCTTCAACCACCTCACAATTCTGATCTACTGCGATCACTTCAGCGCCATGCGCCTGCAATGTCTGGATAGCAGCGGCAGCATAAGGTTCAAAGGCTTCCGGATTGGTAACTTCATAATTGGCAACTACAATGGCAGCCATGGGACTACCTCCCTTTTTTAATTAATGTTTTTATGCATAACGTCTTGTTCAAAGTGAACCCCAAGCATAACCGTTTTCTCACGGTAGAATACAGTAATGCACCCCTTCACGACCTGGGAAGGCAGCAATAAGCATGGATTCAGTTACTCAATTTGCCCTGGGTGCTTCCGTTGGTGAAGCGGTGATGGGCCGCAAGATTGGCAACCGGGCAGCCGTTGTTGGCGGCATCGTGGCGACACTGCCCGACCTGGATTCCTTTATTCCTTACGATGATGCTGTGGCCACGTTTACCTATCATCGCTCTGCCAGCCATTCACTGATTGTCCTGACCCTGGTATCCCCTCTGCTCTGGTTACTGATTCTCCGGCTTCAGCCCTGGTTACAGGCATTTCGCCGCGAGTTGTTCCTGCTGGTATTCCTGGCACTGATCACGCACCCCCTGCTCGATGCCTTTACGGTTTACGGCACGCAATTGTTCTGGCCACTGACGTCCCATCCAGTCAGTGGTTCAACCATTTTTATCGTCGATCCTGCCTACACCCTATGGCTGCTTATCGGCTTTATCTCGGCCATGGTCATGAGCAGGAGCCAGCTTACCGGACACCGCCTGAACCAGGCCGGCCTGGTACTAAGTTCGCTCTACCTGGCATGGACTGTCGGAGCAAAGGTGATTATCGATAAAAAGGCAGAATCTGCCCTGGCAGCCCAGGGGGTGAGCTATGACCGCCTCATGTCCACACCGGCCCCTTTTAATACATTTGTCTGGCGCATTATCGGCAGGGTGGATAACGGCTATTTCGATGCCTTTATTCCGGTGTTTGGTCAAACCGGGGAACTCGACCTGGAACACTATACCAGCGAGGATGAGCTACTTGCTGATATTGAAGATCATTGGCCGGTTGCACGACTGATGCGATTTACCCATGGTTTCTACAGCGTTAACCTCAGAGGCAATGATGTACTGGTGACAGACCTGCGCATGGGCCTGGAAGCCAACTATGTTTTCAATTTCAAGGTGGCAGAAATTTCAAATAATTCGATCAGTCCTGTCACGGCAATTATGCTGCCCTGATCATTTATTTGACCTTTCTGAATAAAACCAGAATTGCAAATTGAGACTTTTCGACACATTGTTACACTACTGTATGTTATAGCCCGCAGTTGGACTCTTTGAGTTGAAAAAGCAAAAGTATTGGCTAGTTTCAGGCAATTAAATTAGGATAGCTCTCCACAAATGCCGGTAAGAATTTGTGACACATGGAACTTTATGACGAACAAGGACCACACCTCCAAACCATCCCGCAGAAAGTCAGACCTGACTTTGCTGGGCAGCAGTTCCCAGGACCTGGATGATTGGGTGTACACCCTTGAGTTTGGTGTAAACCTTGAGAAAACCTCTTTTGAGGGGTTGAACAACTACTCTGTAGCCAACACCCGAACTGACAAAAAAACAGAAGAAAGCGAAACCCTGTCTTCTGTCCTTGAGTTTCGCCTGCAGGAAGGCAACAACACCATCAGTATCGAGGGCGGCCCGCCTTATGACTTCGGCATTACAAAGAAAACCCTTGATCTGGACTGTATAGAGCTTGATGAAGATATTGTATTGGCTGTCATCAAGGGCATAGCCTGGCTCAAGGGGGAAATCAAGGATGACTGGATTTCCACTAATCGCAGACGCATTCCTTTTGCGCTGCTAGCGGACCGTATTGCCATCAACCTGCTGATGAGCAGTATCAGCACGATTATTGGCGGCTCCATGTCTTGCCATAACAAGGTGATCAGAAGCCAGAGCAGTCTTTTCACCAGCAAGGAAGATTACACCAGGGCAATGTACGAGGCATTGAAAGCAAATCTCGAGGAATTCACCGTCATCGCCATCAACCGGGGAGTACAGCACTACATCAACACCAATTGATGAACGAACGTGTATTAACCACAACCAGGGTTACATCACGACCAATTTGCCATTTTCCCCGGCAACTTTTCAGCCGGAATTGCCCCGCCCCAACCCTGTCATAACGAGTCGCCAGTCTTGCTACCTGGGGTAAAACCCCAGCAACAGCCTCCAAAAGTTTGTTCTCCTGCCAATACAGGACTACCCGGGGTCATATGACTCAGCGTTGGGAGAGCATAATGGCCCTGCCCGTGGAATTACAGCGAATATCAGTTCGGGCCTGCCCCCTGAAGTGGACACTGCCGGTACTGTTCAGTGAGGCCTCCAGGTACTCATGAACAGTGATGTAAGCCGAGCCGGTACTGCTGAGCCTGACGTCGGCAACATTGCTGTCAACATCCAGTGCTTCGAAACTGCCAGTGCTGGAAATATTGATTTCCTGGCCACTGACCACACCGTCACGAATACTGACATGTCCCGTACTGGAGATTCTGACAGCCAGGTTAGTGGCATCAACGCGGCGCAACATGACATCACCGGTGCTACTGATATTGATATCTACCTCTTAAGCAGCCAGGTGACCCATACTGAGATCACCGGTACTGCCGATCCAGATAGCAAAACGATCCGCACTGATATCCGGCGCATCCACACTTCCGGTTGAGGCTATTTCAATGCCTTCCAGGTTTTTTACTGTGAGGGTGTAACGAAGAGGTTCGTGATTACGCAGCCAGCGTCCCCCTTCCGTGGTGATGTTCAGCTCACCGTTGCGCACTTCAGAACTGATGTATGGCAGCAGGTTGTCTTCTGCCTCCACCACCAGTGATTCGGTGTCGCCCAGCATGATCGTGAGATCTCCCTGGTTGCCCAGGCGCACCCGGTTGATACCAGTCAGCGGGCGGACTTCGGTCACCAGGTGCCTGGAACCTTCAATACGGGAATCATTCCAGCCCCAGTTGCCATTGCCCGGGCCTGGACCGGAATAATAAATACAGGAAGGAAGCAGTGAGACTGCGAGAACAAGTGTACTCAATCGCAAGAAAGTGAAATAAGGCATGGTAAGGTCCTGTAACAAATTTACGCCACGGTAAAATTGCGGTGTCATTAAATTGCAGTCAGCAACAATAAAAGCTGTGTGCAATCAGCCATACCAGCGTTACATTTCCTTATCCCGTGTAAAATACTGTCACAACCATGTCACTGTGAAAGCGTGTTCTGACAGGCCATTAAGCCTGGTTTAATATTCACCCTGCCGCAGCACGTGCCCGAACTACAGGATTAGTAATGACAAGACACCAGCTCCAACTTCTTATCTACCTTTCCGCCCTGGCACTGGCAGCAGGCGTTTTCCTGCCACTGACCAGTTTCCCGGTTTATGGGGAGGTCAGTTACTACCGTGTAGCGAAGGTGGAAGCCTGGCTCGTGGTCATCCTGGCATTGTCCGGGCCTGCCATGATGCTTACCGGGCGAAAACGGCTGAGCATCCTGGGCTGCATCGGTGTCTGGCTGGTATTGCTGTATCCAGCGTTAAGGGACCTGCTCAATGAACGCAATAGAGGGGCCATACGCCGGCTTGGTGACGGCATGACGCAGGCCATGGCCGATTTCAGTGCCGACCTGTTTCTCAACATTACCGAGTTTGAATGGGGCGGACTGCTGTTGATTGTGGCCTTGCTGGTATTTTCGGTCAGCAGCATCGTCTACCAGTTCAGGCTCTAGGAACAGACCAGTTCTTTATCTACGCCCTCCCGATTTACTTTTCTACGATCGACACGTTTAATCACACTATGACCGACCACAGGCTTGAGCAACTGCGTGATATCTTCCTGACCCAGGCCGGGTATTGTGAAGAACTGGACTCCCCTTTCATGGTGCGATTGTGCCGGCTCTTTGCCCAGCACCTGAAAGACGATGATGCCACCGCCAGCCGTTTGATTGCCCTACCCAAACCCGCCAGTTTCTGGAACCTGGCCCTGCCGCTTCGAGTTGCAGGCGCACTGCATGCCCTGGTCCTTTCCGGAAAATGTGAGGCATTGGCCAGGGTTTACCCGCCGCATCACGACACGGCCAGTGACGAAGCCCTCTGGAACGCCGTCAGTCACGCCATGCAGGAGCATGCCGATTTCTTTGTCCCTTTCCTGGACAGTGCGCCACAAACCAATGAAGTCAGGCGCTCTGCCGTGCTTTTACCCGGCTTTCTCACCATCGCCACTGAAACAGGGCTGCCATTTACCCTGTCAGAACTCGGCGCCAGCGCCGGGATCAACCTGTGCTGGGACAGTTTTGGTTACCAGTTAGGCAAGCATCACTGGGGCGACATGGACAGCGGCGTCATCATGAGCCCTGACTGGAAAGGCAAGGAACCGCCTGAACCGGTTGCAATAACCGTTCTGGAGCGCGCCGCCTGTGATATGGCGCCAGTCGACTACAGTGACGCACAGGCCAAGCTCAGGCTGTTGTCCTATATCTGGGCCGATCAGGAAGACCGTTTTGAACGCACGGAAAAGGCCCTGGCGATATTCTCGGGCAAACAATACCCGGTGGAAAAAGCCACAATAGAGGAATGGTTGCCGCGCCGGCTTGCACGCAACACGCCAGGCTCAGTGCACGTGGTCTACCACACCATTACCTGGCAGTACCTCAATGAACAGGCCAGTGCCAATTGCCAGGCCGCTATGGAAATGGCCGGTAGCAAGGCCACGACAGATGCCCCCCTGGCCTGGCTACGCCTTGAACCCGATGGCAAGTCACCGGGTGCCGCTATCACCCTTACACTCTGGCCTGATGGTACCGAACGCCACCTCGGTCGTGCCGATTACCACGGACGCTGGATCGACTGGGCCAACTAACACTCTCCGGAGACTACCTATGCTTTACCCTCTTTTTGCCATGGTCATCCTGACCTTTGCCGTCGCTATTGTTGCCGTGCGCGCCAGATTTCACAGTGTTCGAGCGAAGGAAGTGCCCATCAGTTACTTCAGGGATATGCAGGAGAAAAGCAGTATCACGGTACCCGAGCGGATACAGATCACCACGCGCTGTTTCAACAACCAGTTTGAAGTCCCGGTGATGTTTTATGCCGCTGGCGTCAGCGCCATGGCCCTGGGTGTGGAAACCACGCTGACCATCGTCACCGCCTGGCTGTTTGTGATCAGCCGCTGCGTCCATGCCTGGATTCATCTGACCTACAACCATATTCTGCACCGGATGCGTGCCTTCTGGGTGGCCATGTTATGGGTATTATTGTTGTGGCTGGAGTTACTTGCTGCCCGCCTGTTCTGATTGCTGCCAGCATGTCACGCTGGAACGCCATGCCAGGGTATCAGTCAGCGTCGCCTGATTTTTCAATCCGTATAACACTGATGGTCTTGTCTTCTATTCGCCACTTGATATTCAGGTCAAACAGGCTCATGCCATACTGCTTGGGATCTGGCTCGCGATGTCGCCAGGCTGGTCGGGGGTCCTGTTCGAGTACCGTTGTGATGAGTTCCCTGAGTTCGGGATATTGGCCACTGAATACCTGCAGCATGTTTTCGGCCTCCTCACTGAAATGAACAGCAAAGGCATTGCCGGGCGCTGTTTCCGCATAACCCCCTGTCGCACCGGCAATACTGTCGGCGTAAGGCAGGTAAGGCTTGATGTCCAGGATTGGCGTGCCATCGAGTAAATCCAACCCCGCCACGGCCAGGATCACCTCACTGCCCTGCTGCCGCCAGCCCCGGTTTTCAACCACCGACATACCCAGGCCATTGGGCCGAAATGTAGAGCGGCTGGCAAACACACCGACTTTTTCCTTGCCGCCCAGGCGCGGCGGCTGCACTGTCGGCGACCAGCCCTTGTCGGCCGTTTCATGAAAATGGAAGAGCAGCCACAGGTGTGAAAACTGTTCTATACCGCGCAGGCAATTGGCATCAGCTGCATCTCCGGTCAATACAACCTCACCTCTCGCCGCCTTGACCAGTCCCGGCTGCCTGGGTATCGCGAATTTCTGCTTGAAGGGGGAACGGATGTGACCGATGGGGGTGATGTTCATCCGGGAGATTCAACTAGGAATTTTGTTAAGAAGCAAGGAGCAAGGACAGAATGTTTTTTTGAAAATTTACCTGAGTTTTTGTAGGCCGGAAATGCGTAGCGTCATCCGGCATGGCGACCAGGGGTCGCCCTGGGAAGTAGATAGATTAAAGAGATGCTGGGTGCCCTTCGGGCACCTTGCCGGATGACGCTACGCTTTTCCGGCCTACTATGCTTCGTTCAAGCCCAACGAGTTGTCCCTTTCGGCGAAGCCGGTCCTACCACGCCAGCCCGTAATCATCACCAAAATTGCTGGAACCGCCCATCATGGTGCCATTGTCCTGGTCAAAGTAGATGCCGTTGATCGGGCCGGACGTCAGTTCCTGTGTTTCCACCTTGTATCCCATACTGGTCAGTCGCAGCTTCACGCCCAGCGGAAGATCTTCTCGCAACAGCAGGCGTCCTGGCTGCATACCGTGATCGCCGAAGGACGAATGTACCTGGTAGGAATTGATGTTGGCGGCCTCCGAGGCCTGTTGCACATCCATGCCGAACTCCACCACATTCAGAAAGAACTGCAGCAGGTTCTGGTCCTGGGCATCGCCCCCCTGCACGGCAAAGGACAGGTAGGGCTTGCCGTCTTTCAATGCCATGCTCGGGGTCAGTGTGGCTCGTGGCCGCTGGCCGGGCTGCATCACGTTGTAGGGATTGCGCTCTGCCGACATGTTGAAGCTTTGCAAACGCTGGGACAGGCCGATGCCGGTGTCGCCGGCAATGTAAGCCGGGATCCAGCCGCCACTGGGGGTAATGGAAACCACCCAGCCGTCCTTGTCAGCCGTCTGGATGGACGTTGTGCCTGCCAGGAAGGCCTCGTCCTGGTTCATGATGCTGTTTGCGGCAACGCTATCAGGCATGGTGACCAGCGGTTGCCACTCCTCCAGGATATCCAGGAAAGGATTTTCGTCACCCTGGTAGGGATAGGGATTACCGGGTTTGACCAGCTCCCTGTTACGGTCTGGCTCTATGTCCTGCAATCGATCCCGGGCGTATTCCTTGGACAGCAAACCGGCGATGGGTTCCTCCGGCGGAAAGTACGGATCGCCGTAATAAAAATCCCGATCGGCATAGGCCAGGTTCATGACCTGGTACAGGGTATGGATATACTCAACGCTGTTATAGCCCAGGCTGCGCAGGTCAACATTTTCCAGCATGTTCAGCATCTGCAACATGACAGGTCCCTGCACCCAGGTATCAAGCTTGTAGACATCAATCCCCTTGTAACTGGTAGTGACCGGCTCTTCAATATGAACCTGCCACTGGTCCAGGTCGTCCATGGTGATCAGTCCCCCGTCAGCCTGGGTGGCCGCAACCAGTTCCTGGGCGATATCGCCCCGGTAAAATCGGTCATAGGCAGCATAGATTGCTTCCTTGCGGGATTTTCCGGCGGCCAGCGCCTCGCGCTCGGCCTCTACCAGGCGCGTCAGTGTCTTGAGCAAACCAGGCTGGCGGAACAGCTCGCCGGTATGAGGCGCCGCCCAACGCCGGGGGTTTCGAGGATCCAAATGCGGCAGGAAGACACGGGTGGAATCCTGCCACTGCAGAATCTGGTCCTTGTAGAACTGTATGGTCTCGGCATTGGTGCGTTCGATGGGATAGCCTTCAGCCATGGTCATGGCCGGGGCCAGGGTCTGCTCCAGGCTAAACGTGCCGTATTCGGCAAGCATGACCAGGAGGCCGCCGGGCGTGCCGGGCGTGACAGCCGCCAGGGGACCGTAATCCGGCGGATGCGCCATACCAAGACTGCGATAGTATTCCGGCGTAGCTCCACTGGGTGCCACACCGAGTGCGTTGATGGCAACTACTTTTCCGGTTTCGGGAATATGAATGAGCGCCTGTGTTTCACCACCCCAACCCATGGTGTCCCACATGGTGGCCGAGGCAGCGAGAATGGCGCAGGCGGCATCTACCGCATTGCCGCCCTGGTTGAAAATCTGAGCACCGGCAGCCACGGTCAGTGGTTTACCCGCCACCGCCATCCATTCCTGTCCGTGCAGGGGCGGCTTGAGCGAGTGCTTCAGTTCCTGGGCAGTGACTGCCTGGCTGGCCAGTAACAACACACACACAAGCTTTCCCAGGGGGAGCCTGTGCATGAGCCCGAATGCGCATGTTCTTAAGTGATAAAGCATGCGCGCAACCATATCACAAGAATGTCTGGATCAGACAGGGGTCATGTGGGGCCGTTTTCGTAGGCGTAGTAATACCTTAAAGCCACCAGGTCATTCTCGTCCTGTGCCATCTCATCCAGGGGTGGGCGGAAACGGGATTTCTTGAGCGTCCTGAGCAGCTTTTTCGCCACCTCATCACTGGTGTTGTCAGAAGCCTCAAGCACTTCCAGCCCCCGTGGGCTACCGTTGCTATTGATCCTGAAGCTGACATCGATATAACCCTCGTAGGCTCCAAGAACAGTCTTGTGCTGCACTATGCTGCCAAGACTGTGGGCTGTAGCGGTGAATGTCGGCAAGATCGCCGGAACTTCGGGTACAAGACCTCGGCAATATCCGTTTGTTTGACATTCATCTGCTTCATCATTTCATGGGCTTCACGGTATTTGAGGTAACCACTATGGGGCTTGTCGAAGAGTATGTACCAGTCACCCATTGCCATCAGCACATCGATATACCGGGCCAGGCTGCCTTCAGTATCCTTTTTGATATACAACAGCTGCCGCTCGTAAGCAGCCAGGCCATAGTGGTATGCATCCCGGGTCAGCTTGGCAAAGGGGCCTTTGCCATACATCTCATCCTTGAATGCCAGTTTATCCAGGTAGTCATCCGGGTCGATCAGCATTTCACGGCGAGCAGCCTGGAAAAAAGAGACTTCAATGAGCCGGTTTTCAAGCTGGAACAACGTGGGATCTCCAAACTGCTCCTGGTTGATGAGCAGTTCAACAGCCCGGACATAGTATTTAGCGGCCATGTCGAGCTTATCGAAGGCTTGCGCACGAAACTCCTCTTTCGATGATGCGATGCCATTGAACATCAAGGTGGCAATGTCCCTGAATTCAAAACGAATCAATTCGTGGAACTGCTCCATGTTCCATTCTGCATAATTGACCAGGTCGGAAAGCAGGCGCTGGTCATTACGCCCATAACATCGCTCCAGCAGGTAGATCAGGTACTGCTGCTTGTCATCTGCCTCACTTACCATGCCAGTAGCATTCATGACATGAATCTGTGCCTTGATTGCCGGCAGAAGAGACTCCGAGTAAAGACCATTGTTCACCCGGTTAATATGTTCTTCGCGGGCAAAGCTTTCCAGTGCCTGATCATACATATGCTGCTCTGCATACAGCTTGCCCAGGCTGTGGAGCACTTCTGTCAGCTCGCTTGCGAATGGCCCGGACCGGGTTTCTATGTCGTAAATACGCTCTGAATAGTCACTGATGACACCGTCACCACCGAGCGCAGTGTTGTAATCCTGGGCCAGTGTTTGCATTGAGCTGCGTGTCATCAGGTTTCTGTAGACACGGTCGATCACCGGCAGATCTTTCGGTGGCTCTGCAGAATAGGCTGTGGGTACTAAAACCAGACTGTCCACGGGTTGAGATGCCGTTACAGCAAGGGACCACAGTAAAGATAAAGTGAGTATTGGTAGAGTAAGCGCACGAGTAACTGTGTTGCCGTTGGCGCTACAGATACACTTGACGTTCAGCATACTTGTCCTGCCTTTGGGCCTTGTGGGCCCGAACAAAGTTGCCGGTCATGCGTGTTTAGAAATGGTCAAAGGCTGTTTTTGCCCTTTCCACTCGTTGTTAACCAGGTACCGGAGCCTGCTAATACTGGTTTCCGGTTCCTCCCCCCCTCAGGCTTCCTGTCTTTCTATCGTATTGTTTCCGGAAGACCTGTTGGTAACTTCAATCACTCATTACCAGCAAGGGTTTCTTGGTAAAACAGTGGCACCGGATAGATGGCACTGTTCGCATTGTGAATCCGTGGCTGTACTGGCTCAGACCAACCCCGGATTCCGTTGTGCAGTCGACGACAGTCGACACATGCCTAATGACTTAGCAAGTTTCAAGCCAGATTCAAAAACACTCGCCTGAAAAGAAAAAACATCAATAAAATCAGTCTTCTTTCTTACTCGAGCAGGACTGTTAAAGCCAGTTGGAATAATGCCGGGTTTTCGAACTTCATCAAAAACCGGGCATTTCTGGTGCAAACCCGGGACAGGAATCGCGCTTGAGTGCAATAAGGGGGCACTGGTGAATTTTACCTGGTCACTGTGCTTCAAAAACCTTACTCAAAGGAGTGAAACCAGACATAACGCCAGCTGGATAAAGTACCTTATTTACCCTATATTCACTGCAAATAATAACCCCCTTGCGCAGCTGATTAACCCGGCATGTTAAAGACTTTCGACACAATCCGTCATTGTCCGCTCAGGGCCTTGATTGCTGTTGTTGCGTTATTTCCGGTTTTACAGTGGCTGCTCACCAGTACTGCTTTCGCGCAGGCTGCATCACAGG
>CAZROW010000018.1:48711-50032 GCA_964601805.1 uncultured Enterobacteriaceae bacterium | reverse complement strand
AGCTCCGAGCAGATGCACATCGTGGAGCGCTTCACCCTGGACCGCGAGGATATGGCCCTGAAACGCGAGTATTCAGTGACTGATCCGGTGTACCTGGCCCAGCCCTACGAAAGCTACGATGTGATGTACCTGTCTGACGTGCCATTTGAAGCACAGGAGTGTGTGGACATGACACCGGAGTTCCAGCAGTAGGCACTATCTCTACCCTTTCTCTCCCCCCATTTTGAAACGGCATTGGCAAACCCGCCAATGCCGTTTTTTTTCGCCCACCATTTCTGTCTCTCCTGATTTCTTCAGGCTACATGAAAGCTGTTAGAATCCTTTTTTCCCTGTAATAACCAGGTTGAATAACATGCCAGTTTTGTATTTATTGCCCGGCCTGCTATGTGATGAGCGCGTCTGGGTCCACCAGCAAGAACACCTGGGTGATCTCGTCGAGACCCGGGTGCCGGATTTTCGCCATTGCGACTCCCTGGACGCAATGGCTGACATTGTGCTGGCTGATGCCCCTGAACACTTTTACCTGGCCGGGCATTCCATGGGCGGGCGGGCAGCCATGCAGGTCCTGTCCAAAGCGCCTGAGCGTATTATCAAGCTGGCTTTACTGGATACCGGTATTCATCCTGCCGGCACCAGTGGCCAGGAAAAACAGAAACGCCAGGCCCTGATTGACCTGGCCGAGAAAGAAGGCATGGCCGCCCTGGCCAGGCAGTGGGGCATGCCCATGATCCATGCGGACCGACATAACGATGCCGCCCTGATGAACACCTTCTTTGGCATGATCGAAAGCTATTCCCTGGAAAGCTACAAGGGCCAGGTCAAGGCCCTGCTGGACCGCCCAGATGCCGGTCCCTTCCTCGCCACTGCCCCGGCTGACACCCTGGTCCTGTGCGGTCGGCAGGACACCTGGAGTACGCCCGAGCAGCATGAGGACATTGCCGCCGCCCTGCCAGACCATCCGCAAGTGGTGATTATCGAGAACAGTGGTCACATGGTGACCATGGAGCAGCCCGAGGCAGTCACCCGGGCCATGCGCGACTGGCTGGAGAGGGAGTAGGCGGAAACCTCGTCACCTTTTCAATTGCGTGCGTTCAAGAATGACCGGGCCACTGCCCTGTGCAGCCAGCTTGTCATCCGCGTTATAAATAGGACACCTTGTCATCGACAGGCAGCCGCAACCGATACACCCGGTCATGTAATCCCGCATTTTTTCCAGGTAGGCAATACGGGCGTTGAGCTCTTTTTTCCAGGCGGAGGCCAGTTTCTGCCAGTCTTTCTGGTTGGGTGTGCGGTTGTCCGGCAGTTTCTCCAGGGCCTGGCG
>CAZROW010000018.1:24463-48611 GCA_964601805.1 uncultured Enterobacteriaceae bacterium | reverse complement strand
GCCAGTCTTTCTGGTTGGGTGTGCGGTTGTCCGGCAGTTTCTCCAGGGCCTGGCGAACTTCCTCCAGGGTAATTCCCATCTTTTGCGCAGCCTTGATCAATGACACGCGCCTGAGCACATCCTTCCTGTAGCGGCGCTGGTTTCCCGCATTGCGCGTACTGTGAATCAGACCCTTGTCTTCATAGAAGTGCAGCGTGCTCACCTTCACACCACAACGCTTTGCCACTTGTCCTACCGATAAAGCCGCTTCAGCCATTTCCTTATCTCCTGGAATTTTTTTCCAGATTAATGAAAAAAAGACTTTACCTCAAGTTAACTTGAGGTATTAGGATGCGTTTTATTCCTGGTGACAGGACCAACTTTTTAAAAGACTGATGAAGGAGATGACGATGATGCATCTTGAACATGTAAATCTTGTAGTGAATGACCTGCCGGCGGCGCTGAAGTTTTACCAGGCTGCCTTTCCCCACTGGCAAGTGCGCGCCGAGGGCGATGGCGACTGGAATGGTAAACCCAGGCACTGGCTGCATTTTGGCGATGACTACCAGTACCTGGCCCTGAGTGATCATGGTGAGGGCAACAACCGCGACCTGGACGGTCACCAGGTGGGCCTGGCCCATTTTGCCTATGTCACTGACAACCTGGACGCTGTCATCAAACGCCTGGAAAGTGCCGGCTTTGCCATCGCCAAGGAAGGGGCGGACTCGCCCTACCGCAAGAACATCTACTTCGTGGATCCTGTGGGTTTTGAAGTGGAGTTCGTGGAATACTTGACTGACCTGCCTGCTGAACGTAACAGCTAGGCAAATCAAAAATTACCAACACAGGAGAAACAGAACATGAAAATTCTCGCCATAGGCACCAGCAATAACGCCAAATCCATTAACCGCACCCTGGCCTCTTATACTGCAAGCCTGGTAACCAACGCTGATGTCGACGTGCTGGATATCGCCGATTATGAAATGCCGATATTCAGTGATGCCCGTGAACAGGAACTGGGCCAGCCCGAGCAGGCCAGGGAATTTGTTCAACGCATCAAGGAAGCCGATGCGCTGGTGCTGTCTTTCGCGGAGCACAACGGTTCCTACACTGCCGCCTGGAAAAACCTGTTTGACTGGGCTTCCCGCATTGAGAAAAAAGTATTTCAGGACAAGCCTGTCATTTACCTGTCCACCTCTCCGGGACCCGGTGGGGCCGCCAGTGTCATGAAGACTGCCGTGGAATCTGCCCCATTCTTTGGTGCCCACGTGGTGGAATCGGTCTCGGTGCCTTCTTTCCATGAGAACTACGATCCGGAGGATGGGACGTTTACCAATCCACAAATCCTGGCAAACCTGGAAGCGGCAGCGCAGAGCCTGTCATCCGCAACAGGAGCAGCCGCTTGACTGGTATTAGACAATTACCAGGTAAACAGAACCTTCGGCCTTCAATAACATTTTCCACCGGTCGAAGGTTCTATATACTGCAGTAATGGAAGTCACCCTGTTTCCCAACCCGCGCCGTCCCGGTGTCGGCATTCGCCCCAAGAAAGAAGCCCAGCGCCCCCTGCTGCCCCAGCATGCGCGCATGTGTCCTGTCCTGGAAGCCGGCAGTGCCATGGGTGTGCTGGTCTACCCGCCCCTGGATGAAAAGGAGCAGTTCTCGATCGGCTATGAGGGTGAAGGCGTTTACCAGTTCGGTTATGCGGCAAACCCCACCGGCACCAAGTGGGAACAGGTCTTTACCATCACATACCGGCTGGCAGTGGGCGGTCTTGGCATGCGCAAGGAAGAGCTTCAGTTGTATGTTCCCGAAACACCCGGTTTTCGTGAAACCGCCCAGGCCATTGCGCGCATGTTCATCGTTCCCGATGACATGGGGACACCCACTGGCGCGGTGACCATACGCGGTGCCTACAATTTCAAGACGCCACCGGGCTGGGACACGGTTTACTCGGGAATTATCAATAATATCGAGCGCCCCATCGCCCCGGTATTAACCATTCGCGTGGAAACCGACTGGCATGTCCACGATTCGGAATTCCGTTACGTGTTGTCAGAAGGAGAGACCATTTCCGTCTCTCACAACCTGCCCATTGGCCAGGTGTTTTTTGTGCCACGCGAGGAAGTGAAATTCCGTGACAGCACGGACGCTGAAAATGCCGAGCGCATCAAGGACAGCAAGGCGTTTTACGACAAGAAGGCAAGCGTCAAGAAGAAAACGCCCTACGGCATGGAATACAGTCCCCTGTACCAGCAGATGAGCCGGGAACAGCAGAAGAAAGACAAGTAGACGCGAGGTTTCTCAGTTACCAGCCTGCCGTGCCCGAATGATCGGCATCCATTCCTCCATGGTCGGCATCACCGGGTAATCCACCCGGCGCAGAATTTTCCACTGCCCGTCTTCACGAATGAAATCATCTTCGTAACGACCGCCCAGCATGGGCGTCGGTTCGCCGTTGGGCCCGCGCATGATAAGCAGGTGACGGGAACGGGCAGTTGCCCTGTCACCATCCAGGTCGATCTCGAAGTTGGTGCTGATGTGGTAACTGTCGTTATTGACGAAATCTTCAGGTGTCTCGCCGTAAAGATCAATCAGCATCCGGTAAATGGCATCCCTTCCCCGGTACACGTTATCACCATTTACCCATTCCCCTTCCCGGGCAAACAGGGCGGCATAACCTTCATAGTCACGGGCATCCTGGGTGGTCGCATAATCCACCAGCACGCGTTGTATGGCCAGCTCATCCTCCACCCGCTGCAGACGCTGTTCCAGTGTGAGACTGCTATCTTGCGCCCTGGCAGGCACTGACAGCGAAAAAATCAGTAACAGGAAAAGCAGTTGTTTAACATGACAACGAATCATGATGGCTCCCTCAATTTGACCGGCATGCGTTGGAAGCATAAACCAGCGGACAAGGCAGCGTCTATTTATCACCTCAATTCGCAGCTTTGTTTTCAATGCCATCCGGCGTAAGCTTTGAATCAAACGACAACGGGGGAATCAGAATGCAGGGATTACGACACACCAGTTTGCGCCAGCTCGGCGCTCTCATCATTTTTCTTGGCATGGTCACAACCACCCAGGCGCAGGATGTGGCCATTACCGGCGCACGTATTATTGTCGGCAACGGTGACATCATCGAATCCGGCACCATCGTTGTGAGAGACGGCAGGATTACCGAGGTCACCAGCGGCAACATGAATGTGCGTGGGCTGACCACTATCGATGGCAGCGGCATGACCGCCATGCCCGGCTTTATTGATGCTCATCGCCATATCAATACCGGTCCCGATGAACGTGAAAAAATGCAGGCGCAACTGGAAGCCGGTTACACCACCATTCTGTCCGGCGGCGGACCGGTGGAAGGCAACCTGACCCTGCACGAGCACATCGAAAGCGGCGAGATCAACGGCCCCCGAATTATTCCTTCGGGCAGAATCGTGCTCGCCGGCAATACGCCTGAAAATGCCCGCGAGGAAATTCGGGAGTTTGCCCGCCAGGGCATCAAGTGGACCGGAGAAATTTCCCTGACACCCGAGCCCCGTCCAAACTATGCCGAACTTGAAGTGCTCGAGGCCGTGGTCGATGAAGCGGCCCGGGTGGGTATCACCGTGCAGGTGCATGCGGTCAGTACGCCGGCCATGGTGGCCGCTGTCAAAGCCGGTGTTCGCCGCCTGGTCCACCTGCCCAACAAGGATTTCGTCGATCGCGAGGCAGCGCAGCTGTTGGCTGAAACCGATACCATGATCCTGGCCACTATTGGTTTTGGCGCACCGGTGTTCGGTGTCTTTGCCGACGATAACCAGGCGCGTTTCCGTGACGGCAACAACTGGCCCGAGGCCATTGCCGGTGCCAACCGTGATGCCCAGGGCCGGGCCATTGGCAATGAAATCGGCTTCACCATCGTTAACGCCCGCACGGTCTGGGATGAAGGGGTGATGCTGGGCTACTGTACTGATACCCGCTATGACGCCTGGGCAGGACTGCGGCATGAACTGGAGTCCTACAATGTCATGTTCTCGGTACAGGACATCAACCGCATCATGGGCCCGTACTCAGCCGCCTATATCAATATGGAAGACGACCTGGGGACCCTGGAGCCCGGCAAACTCGCCGATATCGTGCTGGTGAACGGCGACCCCATGGAAGGCTTCTGGCACATGCTTGATGCGCGGGTCGTCCTCAAGGAAGGCGAGGTCGTCGTCGACAAGCGTTAAATAACAGCTGAAAGACCGGGTTGTCCTACCTGTTGTACAACCTGAAGCGTATTTCGGCCCGGGGACTCTGCGCGATTTCCCTGCCCAGCAAAGTGCCTTGCGTTGCGCCGAACTCGCTCAGGAATTCCGTGCTCGTGTAACGGGGACGCGGATTGATCACCGCGGTAATTTCCATGTACTTGTCGCGACGCCATTGCAGCGATACCCGGGGACTGCTGTCACGGCGGCTGTTGGTGGCGGCCAGGAAAAACGGCTCCAGCCCGGGGCGACGCACAGCGTCATAAAACTCCTGGAGGTTGCGATCAGTGCGTGGGCTTTCGAATCGTACATTGAGCCGTAAACCCTGGAAAAACTCGTACTGGATGAAAGCCTGCCATTGGTGAGAACGCTGCCACAGGTTGGTTTCCCTGACGCGATAATTCCTGTTGTTGATACTGCGCCACAGATTCATTCCCCAGGACCACTTGGAATCGCCCGGGTTCTTGCGCAGTCCCAGTGAATATTGGAAAGGTTCGGCCCAGGAGACCTCACGGGTTTCACCGGTCACCGGATCAACCGTTTCCGAATCCCTCAGGGTAAAGTCTGCTTCCAGCACCAGGTCCGGCATGCCAAATTGTTCAAAGGGATATTCCAGCTCGGCCTCGAACCAGGAAATCTTTTGCGGCTGGGTATTCTGGGACACGATGAGTGAATCGGAAAGCGCCACGGTACGAATGGGATTCGTGAGATTGTAATGACCCAGGGTAGCCTGGAACACACCGCGGTCACCAAAGCGCTGATCATAACCCAGGGTGTGCTCCCAACTGCGCTCCGAATTGAGGCTGACGGCACCGGCCTGGAGAATTTCCGATGACAGGTTCGAGGATGCCAGGAACTGGTTCAGGCTGAGCTGCCCGATGTCATAGCGTGACTGCCAGGAAATCGTGGTTCTTTCCGCGGGTTGGTAATCCACGGAGAAACGCCCTTTCACCTCGGTCTGCTCGTTACTTGAGACCTCCATGGCATCAATGGCATAGGTCCCGCCGGAAAGACTGCCGCGCAGGAGCCAGCTGTCTTTCCAGTTCCAGTCAGCTTCCAGCGTCAGTGAATGCCGGTATTCTTCCACACGGCTGTCACTGCCGGACAGATTCTGCGGCTGACCGTTCTCGAGCCGGCTGAAGCTGCCTTCAAAATAGTTGAAAGCGGAAGAGACAATGCCGCGCAGGATGAGGTCATTGCTGTAATCATGGGTGAGGCGCAACCGTGCGGCTGTTTCCCCGGACTCCCGGTTCCTGATCGAGGACAAAAGGTCCTGCTCAATGGCAAAGGTGAACTCGGAGACATCAATCGTACGCGAATCAACTACTGCCAGCATCAGGTTACTGCGCTCGCCGACAGGCTGAATATACTCGGCCGAGATTTCCTGGAAATCCCGCTCGCCTAGAGAGGATTCGTTGACAGCCGGTATCGCCCCGGTGCTGTCAGGAACAATCACCGGAAAGGAGTCCTCCTCCCTGGCAGATAGTTCGGCATTCACCGACAAACTGCTGTCACTACTGAAGTTGAATACAGAGTTGACCTGCAGGAAGTGCTCGTCCCGGTTCTCCTGGTTCTGGCTGGATACACGCTGCACGGGATTGGCGGGATCGATATCGACGAAGTCGGCAGGCATTCGAGTATCCCTCTGATCAATACCTCCCTGCATATTGATAGTGTGTGCGCCCAACACCAGGTTGCCAGTCAGTTCCACCTCTTTGCTGCGTTCATTACGCTGGCGGTCATCGCCGTCCCCGGTCCGCTGGTACCGGGTGTCCATTTCAAAATAATCGCTATCCCCTTCTTCCAGGTGCACGTTCACTACCTGCTGGTAGCCCTGCATGTCGATATCGAGATCGGCCGAGGTATTGATCAACTCGATGCGGTTGACGCTGGTATAGGGGCGGTTGGAAAGTTGCTCCCAGATGGACTGGCCCTTGGGTGGCGGACGCCTGCCGTTAATCAGGATATTGGTACGCACACCGGCCAGGCCACGGCCACCATTTTGCTGCTGGGGATTGAATCCCGGGGTTTGCTGGACCAGGTCAAGTGCAGTTACCGGGTCAAACTGGAGGAAGTAGGCAGGTTCGAAAATGCGGATGCCGCCGATGATCTCCGGGGGCTGCCCGGGTGCCTGGGCCAGGCTGGATGAACCCGTTAAAACGCAAATCGCGAAAACTGTGATTTTACCCGGTGCAGCAGCCATGGTTTATGCCACCCGATTCGACCTGCCAGGTCCGGGATGTGACTGGCCTGTTGGCTTCCTGCTTATGTAAATTCGAGAACCGAAAATAACAAGCTCCTGATAAACCAGTAAATTTTCATCCTTGTCCTACCGCCACCTGACGCTATTGTGACCGCCGTGAAAAAGGGACAGCGTCTATCAAAAACCTGTCCCTGTGTTACTCCGGATTAACTGATTGGCTTTAGCAATGACCAATCAGTTGATCTTTAACGGATCGTAATCCGGAGAACAGACTTCCACGATACAGAGGGATTCCAGGGTGCGGCCTTCTTCCGGTGCATCCAGCCCCTGCTCAATCATCAGCTCACGCAAGGCATTGGCCGTTTCAGGATGCGGAATGGCAGACTGCACACCGACACGGACCAGGCCATCGGCATAGTCGATCGGCAACCAGGTATGGGCAGCCAGTTGCGGACTGCCGCGGTTGTCCGTGTTGCCAAAATCACGCACATCGAGACGCGCTCCGGCTTCAACCAGCATGATGGCCACTTCGGTAGCGCCCTTGTGGGCAGCCCCATGCAGGGCCGTGCGACCCGTGTCAGCCTGGTAATTCGGGTCAATACCCAGGTCAAGCAGCAACCTGACCGCTTCGACTGTCTGCGCGGTGGACCACTCACTGGTCACACCTTCCACCCAGCCGATACCGGCGGCAACAGCCAACGGGGTTACACCCAGCTCGGTATAGATATGCGGGTCGGCACCATATTCCAGCAACAGTTTCATCAGCGGCAGATCACCCGACTGTGAAGCACGCAGGAATGCAGTCGCACCATTTTCATCCAGCCACTGGTTGGTAAACACGGTACGTGTTTCAGTGCTTTCGGTGAGACGGGCATTCACATCGGCGCCGTTTTCCAGCAGGATCCTGATGTAATCCAGATGATCCATGTCCGGCTCGCGGGTCGGGTAGTCACCGCCCTCGACATTGCGGTTGTCTGTGGCCAGGTACAGGTTGGTCCAGCCACCCTTGTTGGCCAGGTTAACGTCGGCACCATTTTCAATAAGAAACTTGCCCATCTGGTAATAACGGTTCTGTGTAGCGGCCAATAATGGCGTCCAGCCATAGCGTGTTGTCTGGTTCACATCGGCACCGCCTTCCAGCAGAACGCGGGCCGCATCAATGGCACCTGTGCGTGCCGCATAGACCAGCGCGGTCAGTTCGCCACCGTCCGGTTCACGTTCCTGTCGGCGGTTAAAGTTTTCAAAAGGATTACCATCACCCGAGACAACTGCAAAACCCAGGCCCGCCCTTTCAAAGGTGCCACAGATTTTTTCCTGGCTCAGGTCGCCATTTTCGACAAGGTCGACCAGGGCCGGATCGATGACTTCACCAGTCGTTCCACGCTTTACAAGGCCGGTCAGGATTTCCATATCGGGCTCAGGCTGTTCACACATCGCGACGATGGTCTGGCGGCGAACATTCAAACGCGGGTCATCGGAGCTGCCCAGTGCCGCCGAGCGACCATCACGCATTACAGGGGCAGACGTGGCGGCTACATCAGCGCCATGTTCAATCAGTACCCGGGCCACATCGGCATGGCCCTGGTCGGCAGCCTGCATCAAGGCCGTGGTACCACGTTCATCTTCAGCTGCATTCGGGTCCGCGCCAGCGTCCAGAAGGATTTCAACCGCTTCCACCACGCCGGAACGGGATGCCAGCATCAATGGGCGGCGTCCCAGGGGCAAGGCTTCATTCGCATCCGCGCCACCTTCCAGAAGAATGGCAATCATCTCGGCGTCTCCACGATTGGCGGCCAGCCAGAGTGGTGTAGAACCATTGCGGTTGGCAGCTGCAGGATCAGCGCCATTTGCGAGCAGGAATTGAGCAAGCTCTTCATCAGAGTTGTAGGCGGCCCATTGCAATGCCGTCGCACCATCGGGCTGTGCGGCGTTTATATCAACACCGTTTTCCACCAGCTGGCGAACCACATCGGAATTACCGCGCATGGCGGCATCAGCTACTGGAGATTGTGCAAAAGCCAGGCTGCTCATTACCATCAGCATGGCCAGTGCGACCGTTTTCGTTACTTGCATAAATCCTCTATCCACGTTTTCTTTGTTTCCAAATTGTAGGTTGCTTGCTTTAGAAATAATGCCAGCTGGCAATATTTTAAAGGGTCGTTGTTTTGATCTTGTTATTGAATATTTTGCAGGCGATCTGTCTGGTCAAACAACATATCAGTTGATTTCTTGCGGGTTGTATTCCGGGGAACAAACCTCAACGATACAGATTGAATCCAGGGTCCGGCCTTCAGGAGGCGCGTCCAGGCCCTGTTCCAGCATCAGTTCCCGCATCAGGTTCGCCGTCTCCGGATGGGCGATCGCGGACTGCACACCGACACGAACCAGGCCATCGGCATAATCAATGGGCAGCCAGGTATGGGCGGCCAACTCGGCACTGCCGCGGTTGTCGGTATTGCCAAAATCACGTACATCCAGCATGCCGCCTGCCTCGACAAGGATTCTCGCTACTTCGGTAGCCCCCTTGTGGCCGGCGCCATGTAAGGCGGTGCGTCCGGTATCTGCCTGGTAGTTGGGATCGATACCCAGGTCCAGCAGCATTTTCACGGCTTCCACTGTCTGGGCCGTCGACCATTCGCTGGTCACGCCTTCCACCCAGCCAATACCGGCTGCCACTGCCAGGGGCGTGACACCCAGTTCAGTATAGATATGGGGATCAGCGCCGTATTCCAGCAGCAGGGTCATCAGCGGTACATCTCCGGACTGGGAGGCACGCAGAAAAGCTGTCGCTCCGTTTTCATCCAGCCACTGGTTGGTAAAAACTGTTCTTGTTTCCGTGCTTTCAATCAGCCTGTGGTTCACATTGGCACCCGAGTCGAGCAGCAAGCGAATGTAGTCCAGGTGATCCATGTCCGGCTCACGGGTAGGATAGTCCCCCCCTTCCACATTGCGATTGTCGGTGGCCAGGTAAAGATTTGACCAGCCACCCTTGTTGGCCAGGTTTACATCAGCACCGTTTTCAATCAGGAACCTGCCCATCTGGTAGTTCCTGTTCTGGGTGGCTGCGAGCAATGGCGTCCAACCGTAACGTGTCGCCTTGTTGACGTCGGCACCGGCCTCTATCAAGACACGGGCCGATTCAATATCACCGGAACGCGCGGCATAAACCAGTGGCGTCAGCTCGCCGCCATCAGGCTCGGGCTCTTCCTCGTTTGTATTGGCATCGGCATTGCCGCCGCGACGGCCCTGGCAAATACCAATGGAGTTTTGTTCACAGCCGCACACATTCCTGGCAGTAAAGGCACTTTCCACCGCCTCATCTTCAGAAACGTTATCTCCTGCCGCTGTAGGCACATCAAGTCTTGGCGGGCCTTCCTCACATAGAATGGCCTGGACCTGTCGGCGCACTGATTCACGGGGATCGCCGGCTTTGCCCAGGGCTGCTGTCCGCTCATTGCGCATCAAGGGTAAGGTCACTGCTTCCACGTCAGCGCCGCGGTCAATCAGCAGGGCCAGCACATCGGCATGTCCCTGGTCAGCGGCCTGCATGAGTGCTGTGGTACCGCGCTCGGTTTCTGCAGCGTTCACATCGGCGCCGGCATCGATAAGTACATTCACCGCTTCAACCACGCCGGAACGGGCAGCGAGCATCAGGGGCCTGCGCCCCAGGGGAAGTAGTTCATCGGGATCGGCACCACCGCTGAGCAGGACCTCAATGATCTCTGCTTCACCGCGACTGGCGGCCAGCCATAATGGCGTCGCACCATTGCGGTTTGCCAGGGCGGGATCTGCGCCTGCTGCAAGCAGCAAGGCAGTCATGTCGGCATCGCCATGATAAGCCGCCCACTGCAGCGCAGTGGCGCCGTCATTTTGCCGGGCATTGACGTCATGGCCTTCCTGGAGCAGTTGGCTGACGATGTCAGTGCTGCTGCCCTGCATGGCGGCATCAGCCACAGCGGTCTCTGTATTTACAAGAGAAGACTGGGCCGCTGCACTACCTGCAACCAGGTTGGCGAGTACGAGAAACAATGCCAGTGCAGTAGTTTTGATTTCCTTGAATACTGGCATAGGAGTTATCACACGCTGGTTAGCCTGGTATCACACCAGTTTATCCAGGCGCCCGGTACTGTCACCGAAACTGTCCCGATTGATGTCAAACTGGTCAAGAATACTTAACAACAGGTTGCCGGTCGGTACCGTCTTGGTGGGATAGGCCAGATGCCTGTTACCTTTCAGGCGACCATTATTGCCACCCAGCAGGACGTGCGGTACATCGTAGTGCAGGTGCTGGTTGGGGTTGCCCATGTTGCTGCCGTAAAGCACCAGTGAATGGTCAAGCAGGCTGCCGTCACCATCGTCAGTGTTGGCCAGCTTGTCGATAAAGTAGGACAACATCTTGACGTGGTACTGGTTGATCTTGGAGAACTCGTCGATACGACCGGGATCTTCACCGTGATGTGAGCCACCATGGAAACCCAGGGTCGGTGCCCCGCTTTCCGGGTAGACACGGCCGGTCAGGTCACGGGCAAACAGCATGGTGCCCACGCGGGAAATATCTGCCTGCCAGGCCAGTGCCAGCAGGTCAAACATCAGCTTGCCATGCTCGTCAAAGGACTGGGGAATACCCGGCGGAATATCGAAGTTTTCAGGCGCCGAGGTAGTCGCACTGGCGGCAATCTGCAGCCGGCGTTCAATCTCGCGCACGTTCTCGGTAAAGCTGTCCAGGCGGGCACGGTCAGGTACGCTGATTTCCTTGCGCATATCGGAAATCTTGCCCGTAATGGAATCCAGGATACTCTGGTTACGCTCGCGGCGGGCCGCACGCTGTTCGGGTGAGGAGCCACTACCGAACATGCGCTCAAACACTACCTGTGGATTCAACTCCATGGGCAGAGGCGTCGTGGGCGAAGCCCAGGAAATCGTGTTGGTATAGACGCAGCTGTAACCTTCGCCACAGTTACTGGAACCGGAACCCGGGTCTTCCAGGGAAATTTCCATGGAAGGCAGCAATGTACCCTGGCCGATTTTCTCGGCAATAATCTGGTCAATGGTATGACCGGCGTAGACATCGGCACCTGCCGTTTTCTTGGGCTTTTCAGCACAAAGGAAAGCAGCGGCAACCCAGTGGTCGGCACCGGTTTCACCCGGAGGCGGCTCGGAAGACGTGGAGTGCAGGCCGGTCAGGATATTCAGGTGTTCACGGTAAGGCTCAAGCGGTTTCCAGATGAATGGCAGTTCCGCCGGCAGTGCACCTTCCTTTTCCGGCACCCAGTATCCCGGTGCAGCACCGTGTGGTACGAAGCCGCCAAAGAAGCGCTGGGGAGGCACAGCAGCAGTCTCGGACTGGGCTGTGGCCGCAGGAATCATGGCATCGAGCAGGGGCATGCTCAGCGCAACACCGGACCCCCGCAGGAGCTGGCGACGTGAAATATGCTTCTTAGTGATCAACATTGGCTAGTTCCTCGCTCTCTGCAGACTTCTGGTTCATGGTGAAAGCCGGGCTTTGAATCACGCCCATCACCAGTGAAGAGAATCTGTAATCATCTTCTGCTGCCTTGTCGGCGACGGCCCTGAGCAGCGGCATATCTTCAGTTTCGATACCGCGACCCATGGCATAGGTCAGCAATTTTTCAGTGACAACCTGGGCGAACAAATCACCCTTGAGCACTGTTAAATCCCTCAGGCTCTGAATACCGTTCAGGGGGATTTCATCATTGGTTATACCGCTAGGATCAATGGGAATACCATTGTCCCGCAGACGCCATCTTCCGACCGCGTCAAAATTTTCCATGGCCAGGCCCATTGGCTCAAACAGCATGTGGCAACCGGCACAGGTCGGGTTTGAACGATGCGACTCCAGTCTGGCGCGCAGTGTTTTAGGAGCCTCGCCCTCTTTCGGTGTCAGGTCTGTTTCAACACCAGGGGGTGGATCAGGCGGGCTGACGTCCAGGAAGGTTTCCAGGAACCACTTGCCGCGCTTGATAGGCGATGTGCGTGCTGCATCAGAGGTGATGGTCAACAGGGCACCTTTGCCCAGCAGGCCGCGACGCATGTCCAGCTCGGGCCCCAGTTCAACACGACGGAATTGTTCGCCGTAAATATCCGGAATGCCGTAATGCTTGGCCAGGCGCTCGTTAACAAAGGTGTAGTCAGCTGTGAGCATGTCCAGGATGCTGCGGTCTTCGTTGATGATGCTGGCAAAGAACATCTCGATTTCCTGGCGGAAAGCATCACGCAGCGTGCTGTCAAAGTCAGGGAACAGTTCCACAACAGGCTCACTGGCAGCCATACCGCGGACATTCAGCCACTGGCCGGTAAAGTTCTTGATGAACTGGTCCGCACGGGGGTCAGCGATCATGCGCTGTACCTGCGCCTCCAGGACTTCCGGATCATGCAGTTTCTGCTCGGTGGCCAGCTTGATCAGCTCGGCATCCGGCACACTGCTCCAGAGGAAGAAGGACAGGCGTGAGGCAAGTTCCAGGTCACTGATTATGTAGGGTGTACCAGGCTCAATACCTTCAGGTTCAATTTCCGAACGGTAGATAAATTCAGGATCCGCCAGGATGCGCTGGATGGCAGATTCAATACCGTAGTCAAAGTTGCCGCCTTCTTCGCGCCCGACGCGGAAAAACTCCATCATCAGGTCAATGTCCGCTTCAGTTGAGGGACGACGGAAAGCCTTGGTCACCAGGGTATCGATAATCTGGCGCGCACAGTTGGCTTCCTGGCCCAGGGTCTGGGGATAACACTCGAAAATCTTTTCACGACTCTGGGTACGGGTTGCCGGTGTTCCGTTGTAGGGGCCTTCGATGAAGACCTGGCCCACGTGCGGGTAGAAGGTGTAACCGGCAATGGAACCCGGTGAATTCATGGTGCGCTGGAATGACTTGTTCAATCCTGTATCCGGCAAGTCACTGGTGGCCAGGAAAGTCACACCAACACGGTGGAAACCGGCCTTGATGGGAATAGCCGGAGTACGGCCGCCATTACCTTCCTGGTTGCCGATTTCGGAGTCCCAGTCGTAGAGGTAAACGCGTTCACCGTCGACGGTCACTTCCAGCTTTTCACCTTTCACATTACCAAGAACACGGGTGAAATAACCGGTCATGCCTTTCACTGTAAAGACATATTCGCCATCAGCGGGAAACTCATGCTCGATCAGCATGCCACCGCGGGTACCAAAAGGCAGGCCCGCAATATGGGAATTCTGGGAAGTATCCACCGGCACATCAAAGACGGCCAGGGTGGGGGCTGTTTCCGTGCCCACAGCCAGGCGGGCAATGTTGCCGGCAGCGGTCAGGTAGGCTTCCATCAATGCAGGCGAAGATGTGAGGGTACCTGCCATATTGTCGAAACCGTGACTTGAGTCATCGGGCGGCAGGAAGGTGGTGGCATCAATATTCAGTGCCAGGATATCGCGAATGGCGTTGCTGTATTCAGTCCGGTTAAGGCGATGCAGGCCCGGAGCAGGCAGGTGGACAGGCTCTTTCGCGGCATGCTCGTCAATAGCCTCTGCCAGGCCTTCAGCCATGGCCTGGACCATCTCGTATTCAGGACGGGGTTCACCCTTCGGCGGCATCAGACCGGCACGCAGGCGACGGATGACCTGCTCACCCATTTCGGGAAATTCAGCGATGTTGTGGGCACCAATGCCCTCCAGGTCTATACCACCGGCATAGTCATCAAAGTTATGGCACTTGGTGCAGTATTCATCAATCAGTTTACCGACTTCACCAGTTTCCTGGGCCCAGGCAGACTGGACAGAACAGGCCAGTACGGCACCTGCCAGCAACTTCAGTGACGGCATCGCAGCCGGCAGTGCTTTCTGGTAAGTGAGTTTGAGTTTTGAGGTCGAGCCCATTATTACAATTTCCCCTTGTTACCCGTTTATACGGGTCCATCTGTGGTTCAGTTCAAGCACCGGATTTGGCGCTTTTTTGTGTTCAATCAATGTTCAAATTTTCAGTCTTTATATAGTACCTATTATTGGGGAACAAATTTTATTCTATTGTGCAAAAAAACAGGAAAATCGTTTGAAAACAGCACATTTAGTGCGTTTTCAGGACTGTTGCTACTACGACTACGGAACAATAGGGCTGGTGCGGCCTATAGCCTGTCCTTCATCATTGACCATCAGGTCCGGCGCGTAGTTTGACTGCTGGCACAGGTACTCGAACAACTCCTCGTCACCATGCCAGGTCAGGTGCATGGAGCCCTCAACAGGAGAGTCATAGGTCATCGGGTCTTCCAGCACAAAGCGGTACTCCATATTGTCCCTGTCAGTGCGGGTGTAATACTCCACCACGTGGGCCGCCTCGGTATGTGGCAGGCCCCGGCGTTCAAACCAGAATTCCGTGTTGTACCCGACAGAGTCGATCACCAGCGTATCGCCTTCCCACCAGCCTATGGAATGCCCGTAATTGTTGGGCTCCGGATCAGCCGGATGCGAGCGGCCGTCCATGTAGATTTCCCGCCAGGTATGGGGACCGCCGATATCAAAAATATAGATGCGTTGCAGAGCCGGAATATCAACGATTTCAACACCATAGGGCGTCAGCAACTGGCGCACGGCACCGGAGGCCTTGCAGCGGGCATGGGGCTCAAGGTCATGGGTCTGCCGGTCATCATAAAGGCCGCGGGCCCAGGGTTTCATCTGCACCTCGTCGAAATTGAAACGCGGCCCACGCTCACGATAATCCGGCACCCAGATACCCACAAAATCAGTAGGGTCTCCGCTGATAATCAGCGATCCGTCCGGATTACGGGGTGCAGGCAGGGTCACATCCGCGGCAAATAGTGAAACCGGGCAGGCCAGGGACACGGGCACCAGGCTGCAAGCGATGAATCTGGCGATGGAATTCATGGTTCGTCCAACCTTCTGGCGTCAGGAAGCAGTGGCTTTCAATGTGGATATTGTCGTTATTCTGGCCGAAAGTATATTCAGGCCCGGGCAAAAGTGTGAGCCCTGACTTCCGATTTCCTCTTTATTTGCACGGGGACTTTTTGCCCGTTTTATGGCACACCATGCCCGCCCCGGGCGGGCTGTTATTGCGCCTGCTGCTCTTCCCTGATCAGGCCATCCATTACCTTCCTGAACAGGCTGGGTCCGCGGTCATCGGTGATGGAGACCATGGGCGCACCGGTTTGCCATTGCACATTGACCTGCTGTGCCTCGATGGTTTCCTTGTCCTCGCCAAAGGCCTTGTTCGCCAGTGTCCACATGCCTTCGACGATCTGCGGATTCTCCTTGTGCTCGGACATGCGCGGTCCCCAGGAGAAAAAGTAGCGTGATGAGGCATCGCTCATGGGCGTGACGGCCTGGGAAGTAAACGAGGCGGTATCAGGCTCCATGTCCTCAGCAGGGTGTCCAAAATCAACGGCTTGTGCTGTGCCGGCCTCGTACATACCGGTAAACATCATCAACACGCCGGGAACGATGAAATCATAGGTCATGAACTGGTCATAAACCTCGGCCTCCCCTTTCTGGTAACCGCGCCTGGGTGCGTTGGTGTTCCAGCGGGTCACGCGGATGCCCCGGTCAATTTTCTGCACTCGCGGCTGGTTGAAATAGGCATCACTGCGACCACCGGCAAAGGAGTTCTGGTGAGTGTAGGCAATGTGACCGAGATCAGTGAGATTGTCGTTGATCAGCGCATAGTGGGCCGCGTAATCCAGGTGTCCCTTGTGCATGAACCAGTCCGGATCGTCAGGACCTGTGGTCGGTGGAATCAGCGCCTCGTCGGCCTTGTCGGGGTCACCGAGCCAGACCCAGATCCAGTCGTGCTTTTCGGCAACCGGATAGACCGGCACGACAAACTGAGCCGGCACCTCATCACCGGACAACTTCATGGTGGGCACTTCAATACAGCGGCCCCCGGGATTGAACTTGAGGCCATGGTACATGCAGCGGATATCATCACCTTCCAGCCGCCCCTTTGACAGAGGCATGTGGCGATGACAACACTGGTCGGCCATGGCGGTGAGTGTGCCATCGGCCTTGCGGTAAAGCATCACCGGCTTGTTGATAATGGTAATGGCATATACCTGATGAATGTCGATCTCATGACACCAGGCAGCCACGTACCAGCAGTTCTTGAGATAAAGCGGGTTCTCTTCACCCAGCCCCTTGATGATATCCATGTTCCCCCCCCAAACGCGCTTTGTCCGGATCATCCCGGCCTTTCAGCCTCTGTTTTCAAGTGTAGCAAATCAACCCGGATGTATAACCTGCCAGGCGCCGTAGGCCGGAAATGGCCCAACCTGTCAGGCCCAAGCTTTAGTGAAGGTTGAAGGGCCATCTCCGGCACCATAACGCCTAATATTCTGAAATTGCCGGAGATTGCTGCGCAATTTCCGGCCTACATCCTCAGGGTTAACTCGCGCACTTTTGTTATAGTGGCAGACACTACTAGCCCGGAGCGATGCCCCACCCCATGATGCAAACCATTACCCGCCTGTTTCTGCGAGGACTGCTGGTCCTTGTTCCCATCATTCTCACCGCAGCCTTACTCTACTGGCTCTTTATCAGCGCCGAGCGGCTGTTTCGAGTACCCCTGCAGCTGTTTCTGCCAGAAGGCTGGTATATCAGCGGCATGGGCGTGATTTTTGCCCTGGCTTTCACCCTGCTCATTGGTGTGCTGGCGAATATCTATGCCGTGAACCTGCTGTTCAAGGCCTTTGAAAAACTGTTGAACAGGCTCCCCCTGGTCAAGCAGGTCTACAACAGTATCCGCGATTTGATTTCCTTTCTTGGCGGTTCAGATAAGGAAGACCTGCAAAAAGTGGTGGCCCTGGATTTCAATGGCGTACGCCTGATCGGCTTTGTGACCGCAGAGAACACGACACTGGCCGGCAGTGGCAGCAAGGATGACGTGGATGACGATGAGAAGCTGCTGTCTGTGTACCTGCCCATGAGCTACCAGGTGGGCGGCTACATGGTCTATGTGCCGGAATCCCAGTGCGACTTCCTGGACATGCCGGTCAACGAGGCCATGCAGACTATCCTGACAGCCAATATCGCCAGCGGAAAAGAAGGATCTTCTGATTAAGACTGATCAGGCGTGGGGCGCGAAATCCCCGGTATCAGATGGGCCATCCAGCAGCTTGACTGACTGGTCGTGGCGCCCGAAGTCAGTCAACCACACCACCGCAACCCCGACAAAAAATACCAGCCCCAGTACCAGGAAAATCTGGTTGGCTGCCAGGGATTGTTCCAGCATGGCGTAGGCACCGGCGCCCATCGAAAGTCCGATATTGGCACCTGCCATGTAGATGGCAAACTGCGTTGCCGACACTTTTTGCCAGCACAGCTTCATGCAACTGGCGATAAAACTGATGAACCCGCCCTGGTAGATAAAGGCCTGCAGTATCCCGATTGTCACCAGGTAGCCCGGTGTTGCCCACAGACCCTGCGTCACGCCAATGAAGACACACAGCAGGCCGTAAAGGCCCAGCACCAGGGCGTAGAAAAACTTCACCCCCTTGCTATCTATCACCAGTCCCAGGGCCAGTCCGGCCATGGCGGCCACGAAACCTGTGCCTGAAATGAACGTGGAATACTGTGTACTTTGAAAGCCCAGGTCCTGGACCACCACGATGGGCACCAGGGAGATCCAGACACCGTAGGCAAAGCGGAAAATGAACGCGGCGCCAAAAATGAACAGGCTCGCGGGCATGAACATCACCCGGGCCAGGTCAATGGCAATAATTTTCCAGCTGTCAGGTTTCATGTCGATGGAACGTTGCGAAGCCTTACCGGGAGTCCAGGGCAGCATTTTCTCGCCCGGGCGTTCGCGCACCAGTATCGCCACCGACAGGATCATACCAAAGGCCAGCCCCAGCAAAATGGCAATACCGGGCATACCGAAATTGATCACCACGACCGCTGCCACGGCCGTACTGATGGAAATCCCCGCCACCTGGCCAAAGGCCATGAAGGCATTGGCACGCCCGTGTTCTTCCTTGGGCAGAACATCGATGGCCATGCCATCGACCGCCACATCCTGGCTGGCGCCGAAGACATTGAGGGTAAAACACAGCCCTGACAGCAGGGCGATATTATCCAGCCCGTCCGGAAAAAACAGGAAAGCCAGGCCGGTCAGCACCAGGCAGCCCTGGGCAAAGATCACCCAGGGGCGACGTCGACCCATCGCAAGGAAGGTCCAGCGATCCATAAAAGGGCCGGCCAGCAACTTGAAACTCCAGGGCAGGTTGGCAATGGCAATAAATGAGGCAATGGCCGCCGGGCTTTCACCGGCTTCTGCCAGGTAGGCCGGCAGCGCGGTATTGACCAGGCCAAAGGGAAAGCCCTGGGCCAGGTACAGCATGGTGAAGGTAAAGAAACGTAGCTTGCGGTTTTCAGTGAGGATAAGGTTCATGATTTTTTATTCTTATTATGGTGGAACGGCCAAAACTAGCGCGGATTCCAGGGTGAACTCATCTTGTAAGGTGACTGCACAAAGTCAGCCACTACCGAAGCAATACAATCCTCGCGAATGGCAAAGCTTTCCAGGAAGCCCCAGGTCTGCGGCTCGCGGAAAATACTGCGCGCCGGCGTACCATCGGTCAGGGTGTACTCATCCAGCACCCCCTTGTGATCGATGAAACCGCGAAACATGGCCACGCCCTTTTCCTCGTCGACCAGCACCGGCCAGTTTCGTACTTCATTGTTGAAGAAATAACGACCGGAGCGGAACCCTCCCTCGATATCACTGAACAGCATGCCGTTTTCCCGACGAATGGCATCCGGGGTAAAACAGGTGCCGCGGATTTCCCCGTTGTTGCGCTCCAGCGTGGCGAAATAACCGCGCCCGTGTTCAACCAGGCGCTCGCGGGGCAAACGACGCTCCTGCGGCACACCGGCATTGATAATCGGATCGTGCTGGTAACCTTCATGGTCACCAATGGGAGTGGGCGGGCTGCTGAGATTACGGCGCGTGGAAATGACATGTTCGATTTCTGTGATTTCCATGCCTTCGACTTTCAGGCGCACGGCCAGGAAGCCGGGAATGTCATTTTGCATGATGACGGTATAGATACCGATCTGGCTGGTTTGGGGATCCAGCAGGGTCAGCGGCGGACCCAGTTCCTCTGACACCGTATGCCAGGTGCCGTCGGGAAAATCCATTTCAACGAAATTTTCACTGAAGCGGACATTGTCGTCGATGACTACCTGCCCGGCGTCGTGGGCAAGGTAGGCCGCACGGTAGTTGTCAGCGAATTCCTGCAGGCAATCCCGGTTGCAGCCTATGGGCTGGGCAACAGTGACCGAGGAGAAAAAGCTGCTGATGGCGGATACAACGAGCAATGGAAAAATACGCATGGGACCCCTTTCTGATATTGTTCTTATTGACTCCAACACGACTGAAGAAACAGTCATTGGACAGCCGACAAGCCTGTATCATAAGCTTGTCTGACGGTTTCAGCATAATAACCAATACAACGCGGGAACAATAGCATGGTTGATTTCACGAACGGTCCGGCCCCTGCCGGCTTCATGTCCCCCGAGCGCTTCGAGGCAGATATTTTTGACTGCGAAGTCGAGGGCACCATCCCCAAAGACCTGAACGGTGCCTTTGTCCGCGTCGGCGGCGAATGGCTCTACCCACCCTCGCGCCCCGACGACAGCCCCTTTTCCACTGACGGCTTCATCAGCAGTTTCCGCATTCGTGACGGTATCGTGGACTTTCGCGGACGCTGGGTACAGACGCCGCGTTTTCGCAACAACCTGGCAGCGCGCAAACAACTGTACGGCGTATACCGCAACCCCTACACGCATGATCCTTCTGTGCGTGACCTGGACAAGCCCTACCTGGCGACGGTAGCCAATACCTCACCACTGGCCTTCGGTGGCAAGCTCTACGCCCTGAAAGAGGATGCCCATCCCTACGAAATAGATCCCAATACCCTGGAGACCCTGGGCCCCTGGGATTTCAATGGCCAGTACAAGGCACAGACTTTCAGCGCCCATCCAAAAATCGACCCGGTCAGCGGTGACATGGTGTGCTATGGCTATGAAGCTACCGGCATGTGTACCGATGATTTATGGATCTACACCATTTCCCCGGATGGCAATGTGAAAAGCGAAGTGCGGGTAAAAGTGCCATACGTGAGTACCCTGCATGACATGGTGCTGACCCAGAAGTATTTCATCTTTCCGGTGTACGGCTATGTCACCAGCCTGGAAAGACTGCGTGAAGGCCACCTGCACTGGGCTTTTGACAAGACTGCTCCCACTTACTGGGGCATCATTCGTCGTGACGGTGACGGCTCGGATGCTCGCTGGTTCCGCGGCCCCACCAGCGTGGTCATGCATACCATCAATGCCTTTGATGACGGCGACAAGGTCATCGTGGATGCGCCCATCAGTGATGGCAACCCGTTCCCGTTCTTTCCGCAACTCGATGGCTCTCCCTGGGATCCGGTGGCCGCGCAGCACACCATTCGCCGGCTGACTTTTGACATGGCTTCCAACAGCGACAGTTACACGGTGGACATCCTGGACCCGACCAACGTGGTGGACCTGGCGCGCGTGGATGATCGATACAACAGTATCCCCTATCGCTACGTATACTCCTCCATGGCCGACCCCAGCCAGCCCTTTGACCGGGAACGCGCTGGCAACAACCGGGCGGTCAATACCTATTTCCGTTTTGATGTGCAAACCAGGGAATGGCGCAAGTATTTTGTTGGTGATACCCACAGCCTGCAGGAAGTGACCTTTATTCCACGCAGTGCCGATGCGCCGGAAGGCGTTGGCTACCTGATCGGTACAGCCAGCAACTTTGCCGACATGCGCACCGAACTGGTGATTGTCGATGCCGAGGAAATGAATGAACTGGCACGCGTCTACCTGCCATTCCGGCACACACCGCAGGTGCATGCACGCTGGTATTCGAACACGGAGTTGCCGCTGCAGGACTCTCCCTTGCCGCCCTATACCGGCAGGAGGCAGGCCTGATGAGCAAGTCTGACAAACACAATTTGCCTGCACCCGGCCGCCGGGATTTTCTGAAAGGCGCCGGTGTATTGACCACCGGTGCGCCACTACAGGTACTGGGCAGCACAAGCCAGGAGCCGGATAACTGGCAACAACCACGCCGCTGTGTGTTCCAGCAGATGCCCTATGTCAGTTTCGACGGCACTGGTGAAAGCTATTCAGCACCCGCAGGGAACAAGAGCACACGGGAATACCTCGACAGCATCAGTCGCGAAGAATATCTGCGACGACACTGGTTTATCTGAAACATACCTTGAAACAACACAACATCAATCCAGGGGGAAATATGCAATCTACAATCAGGAACCTGTTCACCGGCATGCTGGTGATACTGGCCGGACCGGCACTGGCAGACTACGCCAACGATCGTGCAGAAATAGAAAACATTTCCAACAAGTACATGGTCGCCGTCGATGCCGGGGATATCGATACTGTCATGTCGACGTGGCATGAAGACGGCAGGCTGGTATGGGTATTCGGCGATGAACATGGCAAGGAAGAAATTTATGGCGCCATGTCCGGTTTTGGCGGTGCCCGCTACCAGGAAATTGCAGAAGGCGCGACCAAGCGGCCACGCACGCGTCACCAGATCATCAACCACGTTATCGATATCGATGGTAATACGGCAGACACCACGGCCTACTGGTTTGCCATGACCAACGACAACCCTCATGGTGAAGTGCGTTTACTTTACATGGGTCACTACAAGGACATCCTGGTCAAAGAGGATGGCAAATGGCTGTTCAAGGAAAGGCGCGTATATAACGAGTCCTTTGACAACAGCGCCCTGTGGTATCCGGAACTCGGCGAAGTGGACCCACGGACCCGCAAGCCACCTGAATAAAAAAACCAGGTATTGAAAAAGGCCTCATTTCGAGGCCTTTTTTATGCTTTTCATTCCAGGCTACAACAAATTATTTTGTTAATTTTTGTAAAAACCGCCATACCCCTGTTGACTTCAATGACGCCGGGGAGCAATATACGCGCCCTGCCAAATACCCGCGGCAGTTTTGGAACAATTAAACAGTAACTCAAGCAGTAATTTTACAACCCGAACAGTGAAGCCAGTGAAGATTATCACCAGCACATCCACAAGCAATCCGATGCAGCTAACGAGCATGCCATGGCACCTGTCTGCCTGTTTATCTCGCATTGGCAAACCGGTGTTTGTGCGCGTGATGGTCGTGGTAGTTGCCACTGTCCGAGGAGTTCTTTTACTGAAATAGTTTCTTAATTTACCCAGAATACGATTTTCAAAAGCCTCCGAGGGCCAGACCCCGGAGGCTTTTTCGTTTCTATCCCCCTGAAACCCTGACGAATCCGCCTCCCTGGCCCTCCTTTTTTGAAAAGCGTTTAACGCCATAAAAAAAACAAGGAGTTCGTCATGGAACTGACGCTCAAAAACAATATAAAAACGATTTACTGGATGTTCTTTTTCCAGAGTTTCATGATCGTCATCGCTGTCTTTGTGCCGCTGTTGCAGCGGCACGGGTTGACCATGTCTGAAGTGCTGCAGACGCAGGCATTATTCGCCTTTGTCATCGCCGTGTTTGAAGTACCCAGCGGCTACCTGGCCGACCTGTGGGGACGCAAGAACACCATCATTATCGGACAGGGTCTCATGGCACTGGGCTACCTGTACCTGTTGCAGGCGAACTCGTTCCCGGACTTTCTGGTTTATGAAGGACTCATGGGCCTGGGTATCAGCCTGTCCTCTGGGGCCGACCTGGCATTGCTGTATGACACGCAGGCGGCCCTGAGTGCACAGGGAAAAGCAGGAACCGCGCCGGGAAAACATATTTCGCGCCTGGTAGCCCTGGAAGGCTACGGCGGCGCGGCCTCAGGTTTGTCGGCCAGCTTTCTGACCCTGCTCGGCCTGGACTGGGTCTTGTGGGCACAGTTTTTTGTCGGCTTCTTTGCCCTGTCGTTTGCCCTGTGCCTGGTGGAGGCGCCACGAATCGTGTCAACGGAAGGTCACCAGCAAAACATGCGCCGCGTGGTCACCACCATGACCCGCGAACCCATGGTGATGTGGACCAGCCTGGCCATCATGGTATTCAGCCTGCTGGGCCTGTATGCCTTCTGGGTTTACCAGAAGTACTGGGAATTCAACGGTATTCCGGTGGCCTGGTTTGGCTACCTGTGGGCAGCGCACTGTGTGCTGCGTGGCCTGGTCGGACATTGGGCCACTGAAATTGAGGAACTGCTGGGATGGCGCAAAGTGTTCTGGGTGTCAGCCCTGTTGCCCATCATCGGTTTGTGGGGCATGGGACTGTTCAGCGGCTGGATCGGCATCGCGTTTACGCTGGGCCTGATTATTTGCCGCGGCCTGAGCACGGTGGTGTTTTACGATGCACTGAACAAGCGTGTCAGCGGTGATTTTCGCGCCACCATCAATTCGCTTGTCAGCCTGGGTACACGGGGACTGTTTATTGTCACCGGCCCGCTGCTGGGTTACCTGGTGGATTCGCGTGGTGTGAATACCACGTTGATCATGCTTGCGGTGGTGATGCTGCCCATTGTCCTGACGGTGTTATACAACCTGAGTCTTCACGTTCAGGAAGAAAGCAACAGGACTGCGCAGGAAGAAGAAAAGAAAAAGCAGGAAGCGGAAACCTCTGTTAACGAGACTCTCACAGCCTGAGTGATCCTCAGGTGCTTCGCCTGGGCCCTCCCACAAGGAGGGCCCTTTTTTATCTTTTATGGCTAAAGCCGCCTGAAGTGAGAAAT
>CAZROW010000018.1:4002-24363 GCA_964601805.1 uncultured Enterobacteriaceae bacterium | reverse complement strand
CACAAGGAGGGCCCTTTTTTATCTTTTATGGCTAAAGCCGCCTGAAGTGAGAAATAACCGGAATCGTTGTAGGCCGGAAATTGCGCAGCAATCTCCGGCAATTGAAACACCTGAATAATAACGAATAGGCGAATGGCATTGCCGGAGATGGCCCTTTGGGCCATTTCCGGCCTACCTTTTTATTCGCCCACGGATTCGATGCGCAGCACCAGCCCATCGTCTTCGTCGGTCAACAACCAGAGGCGACCATCAGGCCCCATGGCCACGTCGCGAATACGCTGGCGCAGGTTGGTCAGCAGGCTTTCGCGGCGGATTTCGTCGCCGTTCTCATTGAACTTGATGCGTTGCAGGTGCCCGGTACCGGGAATCTGGCCAACCTGCATGCCGGCGACAAAAAGATCGCCTTGCCAGGCAGGAAATTCGACACCGTCGTAAAACGTCAGGCTGGAAGGTGAAATCCCCGGCATCCAGAATGCGTAGGGATTGATGGTGCCTTCCATCTGGAAGCGTTCGCTTTGCCAGGCACCGCCGTAGGAACGACCCAGGCTCACCAGCGGCCAGCCATAATTGCCGCCGCGTTGCAGGCGGTTCACCTCGTCACCACCATTGGGGCCCATCTCGGTTTCCCAGATTTCACCGGTCTGCCGGTTCAGGGTGAGACCAGTCGGTGTGCGATGGCCATAGCTGTAAATTTCAGGCAGGAAACCATCCCGGCCGACAAAAGGGTTATCCTGGGGAATATCACCTTCCGGCGTCAGCCTGAGGACCTTGCCCTTCTGGATGTCCGTGTGAAAATTCATTTCGGGGTTATCGGTAGTGACGTAAACGCCGAAATACAGCATGCCGTCTTCACCAAAGACCATACGCACGCCGTTGGTCGTGCCTTCATTACCAACAAAGATATCCTCGGTATTGCGAATATTGCTGCCGTCCCAGCGCCCGCGGGCGATGGCGATCGCTTCCTTGCCATCCCCCAGATCCTTGTTGTAGCTCATGTAGATATAAGGCTGGGCCTCAAAATCAGGATGGACAAGAATGTCCAGCAGCCCCTTGTATCGACCGCCCATGGTGTCCTGTGGCGCTCCCTGAACCGGTTCTTCCAGCAACCTGTCATCGACAATACGGCGCACGGCACTGGAATTTTTCTCGGTGACCAGGGCACTGCCATCCGGCAGCCACGTAATACCCCACGGATGGTCCAGGCCACGGGCTACGACCCTGACGCGAATATCGGTGCCTTCCGCGGTATCGTAATAAAAAGGTCCCTGGCCCACAGGATCAATATGCAGGCCATCAGGACGCCGCGGTGCATTTTCAGCAGCAGGCAAGGTCATTGGCAAGCAGGCCAGCGCCAGGCCGGCAACCAGCCGGAATAAGTGAATGTGTTTCATGTCCCCTCCTGTTGAAACCGGTAAGCAGGCAATGATGATAAAGCAGGCACAGGTACATATACCAGTGCCTTGGGCCAGCCTTGCACTTCCAACGGGAAGTGATACATTGCTGAAAAAGCATATTGCAGGGAAATTCCATGAAATTATTGCGTCATATTTGCCGACTCACTGTCTGCGTCGGCCTGTCATTTGCCATGCCACTGCATGCCCAGGATGACGAAACACCCACCTTTCCGACAGGCAATGCCATTACTCCCATCACCGGCAATCTTTACCGTGCCTCCAACGGTGCCTGGCACAGCATCTTCCTGGTCACCGCCGACGGCATCCTGCTGGCTGACCCGCTCAACCTGGATTTTTCCCGGTGGCTGAAAGACGAACTGGATGCGCGCTTTGATGTGCCGGTACGTTACGTCATCTACAGCCACAGCCATTACGATCATGCCGCTGGCGCTGCCGTGTTTGCAGAGACCGCCACCATCATTGGACACGAGCAGGTCCTGGTGAATATGGACGGACGTTACCCGCACATGCCTGGCGATATGATCGACCGCAATGACAATGGCATGGTGGACCGTGCTGAAATTGAAATCCCCACCAATGCCGATCCGGGTATATGCGGCATGTTTCCGGGCTGGTTTGACCAGATCGATCTCGATGGCGACGGCGTAGTGCCTCCCGCCGAATTGCAGGTCGATATCGTCGCGCCTGATATCACCTACTCGGAGCGCATGACCCTGGTATTTGGCGGTAAAAGGATAGAGCTGATGCACCCGGGCAAGAACCATGGCGACGACATGACCGTGGTCCTGTTTCCGGAAGAGCGCGTGGTCTTTGCCACCGACATGATTGCCGATGCCCTGGTGCGCGACGATATACGCTCACTGCCCAGCGCCTGCGGGCCACTGGATGGTACGCCCATAGCCGAATGGATTCGTTCCTACGAGGCCGTACTGGACCTGGATTTTGATATCTTTGCCGGGGGCCACGGTGCCTTTTTTGACAAGGAAGAAGTGGCCATGCCCCTGGCCTTCCTGAAAGACCTGCATGCAGCGGTCCAGGCGGGACTGGCAGATGGTCTTTCTCTCGAGCAAATGCAGGAGCAGATCACACTGGAAGAGTATTCCGACTGGGCCTATTACGAGCGCCTGCGGCCGAAAAACATCGAGGCGGCTTACCATAACCTGGTGAACTACAGGTACTAACTTCAAGTACCAACTTCAGGTGCTGACTTCAAGTACCGGGGAGGACAGGATGACATCAAGAAGAAACGTACTGGCAGCCTCCGGCGGCGGCATGCTTGCTGCCTTGCTGGCCGCACAGGCCGGCGCCCAGGAAAATGCCATCGATGCCAGCCTGACGGCCACAGAAAAAGCCAATATCGCGCTGGTGGACAAGTTCTGCCAGGCCTGGGAAGCCATGGACCTGCAGCAGGTATTTGCCACCATGAGTGAGCAGTGCATCTATCGCCAGTCCCAGGATACGCCTGCAGTAACCGGCTACCAGGCCATTTCGAACATGATGCAACCCTGGATCGACAGCTCCCATGCCATCACTTACGAGGTCCTGGAAACGTTTGCCCGGGGACCGGTGGTGATCAATCGCCGCATCGATATCTACCATTCTGAAGATGATGCGCGGCACCTGGAATGGGAAGGGGTTGGCCTGTTCCTGATAGAAGATGGCCTGATTCGCGAATGGCAGGATTTCACCATGCGGGTCAAAATGGGCAATGCCTGAATAAAGAAGTGACTGGCCGATCACCGCCAGGCGGTTCTGCGAAAAAGAAACACTCAAAACAATAATTAAAGGGGGAGTCCGATGAAATCAATAATGAAACTTCTGGTATTGCTGGCGTGCCTGCCGGCAACCTACCTGGCGGCCGCCGAAAGCGGCCTGGAACTGAAGGTCATCACGTCCAACGAAAGCAGCCTGCATGCCAATTTCACCCTGGTCATGGGGGAAAATGACATGGTGTTGATTGATGCCCCCTTTACCAAGGCCGATGCGCATCGCCTGGTGGCCGACATGCTGGAGACCGGCAAGAACCTGACCACCTTGTATGTCACCCATGACCATCCGGATCATTTCTGGGCCATGCAGGTCGTCATGGATGCCTACCCTGATGCCGAAGTCATCTCCCACCCCGAAGTCGTGAAAGATATCTGGCGTTCCATTCCCTTCAAGATCGCTCGCTGGTCGCCCATGCTGGGCAGCAACGGTCCCGCCTTTCCCACCGCACCGAAGCCCATGGACCAGGACTGGTTTGAACTGGAAGGTCACCGGCTGGAAGTCATCGGTCCCATGCAGGGCGACCATCACAACGCCACCGCTGTCTGGATTCCTGATCTGCAGGCACTGGTGGCCGGGGATATTTCATTCCATGGCATCCATGTCTGGCTGGGGGAAACCCTGGAGGACCAGCGCCTGACCTGGATAGACAACCTGGATGAATTGATGACCATGAATCCACAAGTGGTGGTCGCAGGTCACAAACGCCCCGGCATGGATGACAGCCCGGAGAGCCTGGCCTTTACCCGTGACTACATCGACACATTCAACCGGGAAGCCAAAACAGCCGAGTCATCGGAGGCATTGATTGCGAAAATGCGATCACTGTATCCTGATGTCATTGATGTCCTGGACAACTTCATCCTGGTGAACTCGGCACAGGTCGGTGTCGGCGAGATTCCCCCCTGGGAGGAATGATCTTGAACAAAAAAGCATCCGTTTTACTCTCCTGCAGCCTGGTACTGGTACTGTCCGTTTTTCAGGTTCCGGTACATGCCCAGGACAGTAACCAGGGCATTGCTTCCCAGGACAACCAGGCCATGCCGGAAGTGGTACCACCGCCGCGTGAGTTTGCCACCGCGGAAGCCCACTACCGCTTCCTGCTGGAACAGGCCGACGGCGGCACACAACACACGAAAACCTCGCTTCCCGACTGGAATGGCCTGTGGACCAGCGGCAACAACACCATGCCCGGCCTGTTTCTTGAAGGCGGTACCCTGATGTCGGCCATCACGCCCGGTGGCACCGTCAAGGAAAATGTCCTCACACCACCCTATGAACAACAGTTCCGTGAGCGCCGCGCCGAAATGGAAATCTACGGCGAGCAGCTCTATGACCGGCTCACCAACTGTGAGTACCCCGGCATGCCGCGCTGGCTGTGGGAGCCCTACATCAAGGAGTTCGTCCATACACCGGAGCAAACCTGGATGATGAACGACATGATGAATGAAACCCGCCGCATCTATATCAACCAGGAGCACCAGAACACCGATGCCAAGCACCTGGCGGCAGGTGACAGTATCGGCTTCTGGGATGATGACAAGCTGGTCATCTGGACCAAGTGGATCAACCCGGCCGACTACCTGCGTGGTATGCCCCTGACCAGCAACCAGTTCGAGCTCGTGGAAACCTGGCAGCAGGTCACCCGGGCCGATGGCAGCAGGCAACTGGTCACCCAGGTCACCTTTTACGACCCCATTGCCCTGGTCAAGCCCTTGTCCGCGGTCTATAGCCATGACGCTCAGCCCGAACTGAAAGCGTTTGGCGTACGTATTCGCAACTGGGAATGCACCACCAGCAGCAATTCCTACAAGGCCGAGGACGGATCCACCCAGTTTTACCTGCCTGGTGATCCCGAATATACCGACCCACGCGGCTCGTCAGAGTTTCCTGACCTGCCCGGACAATCCTTTGACCCGATTTTTGATCCCGGAAACTGACCTCATGACCAGAACCCTGCAAACCCTTGCCGCCATCTTCCTGGCCATTACCGCAACAAGCGGTCCGGCCAATGCCCATCATTCCTTTGCCATGTTTGACCTGAAACAACAGAAGCTGGTGGAAGGCGTGGTCACCGACTGGCATTTCAACAGCCCGCACAGCTGGCTCTATATTGAAGCCGAGGATGAAAACGGGGAATTGCAGACCTGGAGTTTTGAAGGCGCGGCCCCGATCCATGCCATACGCCAGGGCGTGACCGGCAACACCTTCAGCAAGGGTGAACAGGTGCGTGTTGTCATGAGCCCCCTGCAGGATGGCCGTAACGCCGGCGCCCTGTGCTTTGTCATCAAGGAAGATGCTTCCATTGCCCAACCCAACGACGGCATCTGTAACGCACAGGTCTCCATCGACCACTGGCGTGCCCAGGGCTGGATTGACAATGGCAGGCACCTGGACGTGCATCCGACTGCCCAGTAACCACACCAGGAAATTTGCCCATGAGCAATGACAAGCCCTGGCCACAGGCCGGCCGCGAACGCCTTATCGTCCCCCAGCCTGTCGGCACTGTAGGCACTGACCTGCCCGACTACCGCGCCGAAATGATGGCGAAAGTGGACAAAGACCATGTCCTGATGATGGGCGACAATCCTGCCCTGCCACGCATGCCCGACAAGCCCACCCTGCAGGATTTTTTCAACCTGCGCATGAACGAGTCCACGCGCAAGCACCTGCTGGAATCGGCGCGCCGGGCCATGGATGATGGCCACGAAGACAAGGTGGTGCTGGCCTGCCTACTACACGACATTACCAATGCCTGCCTTATTCGCACCGACCACGGGTACTGGGCCGCGCAACTTATCGCTCCCTATGTCGACGAGGAGATTGCCTGGGCCGTGAAATATCACCAGGCCCTGCGCTACACACCGGATCCGGCCGTGAATTATGAATACCCCGAGCTGTACCTGGAGCTGTTTGGCGAAGATTACGAGCCGCCGGAATACATCAGGCGCGATGCCGAATATGCCATGCAGCACGAGTGGTACATGACATCACGCTATGTCACGCTCTACGACATCTATTTTTTTGATGACCTGGACAAACCCGTGGCCATCGAGGATTTTGACGAGGTCATTGCCAGGACATTCCGCCAGCCCGAGGAAGGCCTGGGGTTTGATGGCTCACCTTCTGCCCACATGTGGCGCACCATGATCTGGCCAAACAACTTTCTCTGATCACACTGAATCGTCAAGATGAACCGGAAGTGAACAGCACCGGGATGGCTTTTCCGGGTTAACCCCGCATTCAGTTTTCACGCCCTAGACTCTGGTCAACGCTCAAACCAGAAGAATAAAAAAGGAATGGGGCCATGAAAACCACGATCCTGTTTACCCTGCTGTTCACTTTCCTGGCGGCCTGTACGGCCCATGCCCAGGACGACAGACCTGTTTTTCGCAACGGCTTACTCACACTGCCCGTGGTGGATGACGGTGGCGATACCCTGGCGCTTGAGCTGGAATTGATCCCCGACACCTTTCCACCCGAGTTTGACCTGGCTTACTCACGAACGGTTTTTGCTCCCATTGATCTCGACACCCCGTGGTTTGATGACCATTTCCTCATCATTCCGGAACTGCGGCTTGGACGTGATTCCTACTGGGTGGAACTGCGCCTGCTGGGTCCGGATCATCTTGTCCTGGACAGCTATGGCCTGAACGAGGATTACCAGGGCATATTCTCCGGTTCCCCATCAGGTCCGGCTTTCACAGACTGGATTCGTGTCCCCGGTGATGCCAGGGATATCGGTGTTGGTGCTGACGGCACTGTCTGGGTTCTCGGAGGCACTGTCTATGACAATCCCGATTTCGGTTTTTTCGATAACGACGACATTGATTATGACTTTGGCCTGTGGGTACTCGATGAATTCGGCTGGCTCGAATACCCCGGATCCGGTATTCGCCTGGACGTGGACCCCGACGGCTATCCCTGGGTGATCAACAGTGACCATGAAATCTGGCGCCTGACCCCCTATGGGTGGGACAGGATACCGGGCAGGGCAAACGATATCGGCATCGGTGCCGACGGCTCGGTCTGGGTGCTGGGCACCACGGAACGGCGCGGCGGCTATGAAGTCTTCCGCTATTCCGGCATTGGCTGGCAAAAAGTCCAGGGCACGGGCGTGCGCATCGATGTTGATCCCTATGGCACCCCCTGGGTCATCAATCACGATGACCAGATATTCCGCCTGGAACAGGGTTACTGGAACAGGCTGCCGGGACTGGCCAAGGATATCGGCATCGGTGCTGACGGCTCGGTCTGGGTCATTGGCTCCAACGAGCGTGAAGGTGGTTACGGTATCTATACCTGGACGGGATTTGACTGGATCAGGGTCAGGGGCAGTGCCCGGCAGGTGTCGGTTGGGCCCGATGGCAATCCCTGGGTAGTCAACCGGGACGGGGAAATCTACACGCGCTGGTAGCCTGGACGCCCTTTACCAACCCCTGATTTGTGAACCCAGTGTCATTTTGAGTTCATTGATCCTGTTATGCTGTTCTGGCGTTATAATAGTTGTATATTTTTGTGATACCCCTAATATGCGCGCCCAACAAGATGTAGTTGGCTACTTTTGTTACCTAAATTGTTTTTTAAAGGATTATCAATGAAACTCCGTAACGTGTTATTGAACACAACCCTGTTTGCTACCAGCCTGCTGTCCGCCACTTTCCTGCAGGCTCAAGAAATTGAAAACACTGGCAATATCTACCTGGGCGGTGTTGGCTATTTTTCTGATTCAGATCGCAACATAGACGATGATATCGGTTTCGTCATTGGTGGTGAGCTGCCTGTTTCCGAGCGCTGGTCAATTGCCACTGACTTCTACAATGTCGATACAGATACCCGGGTCACGAATATCGATTCCGACCTGGACTTTTACCGCCTCGGCCTGAACTACCACTTCAACCAGCTTAACGGCTGGCAGCCTTATGTCGGCTTCGGCTTCGGCAACATTGAAGTGGACGCCCCGGGCTCACTCCTTGATGAGGAAGAACAGACCCTGGATGTCGGTTTCGGCATGAAACGCCGCATTGGTGAAAACTGGATGCTGCGTGGCGATTACAAGCTGATTAACGGCGAAGACGTCCATGGTTTTGACAATGCCATTTCTGTCGGCATCGCCTACGCCTTTGGCAGCCGTGCTTCTGCGCCGGCTGCACAGCCAACCGCTACCTCACCAACCATGATGGACAGTGATGGCGATGGTGTTCCTGACTCCTCTGATGCCTGTGCCAACACACCGGCTGGCGTACAGGTGGACAGCCGCGGTTGTGAAATCGACAGTGACCGGAACGGTGTTGTGGATTCCCGAGACAATTGCCCGGACACACGGGCCAACCTGGCCGTGGACAACAATGGTTGTCCGATCCTGGAAGCATCACAGCGTCGCATCGAACTGCTGGTGAATTTCGATTACGACCAGAGCGATGTCAAGCCGCAGTATGACAGTGAAATCGAGGACTTTGCCGATTTCAAGAAGATCTATGGCAACACCAATGCCGTGATTGAAGGTCATACTGACAGCCGCGGTTCGGATGCTTACAACCAGCCCCTGTCAGAGCGTCGCGCCAATGCCGTACGTGATGAACTGGTCAATGAATACGACATTGATGCCAGCCGTGTCTCGACTGTCGGTTACGGTGAGAGCCGTCCGGTGGCTACCAATGACACTGACGAAGGCCGTGCACAGAATCGTCGTATTGAAGCTGTGCTCAGTGTCGAGGTGGAAGAGCAGCGTCGCCGCTGATACACCCTTCGGTGTTTGAACAAAAAAGCCCCGCACTTGCGGGGCTTTTTTTATTCCGGACCGTGTTGCCCGGATTTTTTATTGAATCAGGGATAACGTGGTGCCCGGCTCACCCAGTACCTGCAAGGTGCAGTCGCCCCAACTGTCGGGAATGTTATAGGTCAGCCCGGTTTCAACTTCCAGATCGCCGTAGCCTTTGCTACACCAGAGCTTCACGGAATCAAGCTGTCCCTTGACCTCCAGGAAGCCGATCGAGTGCCTGAACATTTCCACTATCCAGGAGCCTTCTTCATCAAGCATGCCCTTGACCGGGTAAAAACTATCACCTTCTTTGAGTTTCAACACTTCCTGATAGGTTGGATTAAAGAGAGCGGCGGCTTCCTCGTCGGCAGCCATCATGGTATCAAATACGGCGACCGCCTCCCCAAAACGTGCATGCTTGACCAGCAGGCGAAACAGTTCACCACGGGCAGATACCGCCACTTCCGCAGGTATATGTATACCCTGGCCGTCATCCACCAGGGTGGTAAATGACAGGGCACGCGTCAGGTAATCCATTTGCTCGGCCTCGGAACCGGATCTCTGCGCGTACATGAATTTCGCCATGTTCAACAAGGCAACTTCATACAGGTTGGTTGTACCCAGCGCCGTCAGCCGGTCCAGGGCCTCATCAATTTCTTCATCATTTTGTTCCGACATTTTGGTGACAAAGAAACGGTAGCGGTTGGCAAACTGGCTACCCGGTGTTGTATTGCGCCGACCGGTATTGAAAGCATACTTGTACCTGATACGGCTTTGTATTGCCTCGCCATTGATTGTTGCCGGTGTAAACGTACTACTGGCAAGCGCTTCAAGGGCGGCCGCTTTCATGGATTCAGGCCCGCTGGCAGCCATTACCTGCGCCTCACTCGTTTTACCGTCTGTGCCCACCATGGCCATGACCACGACCAGGCCTTCCTGGTCATTGTCTTCGGCTTCTTCAGGGTAAACGGGTTCGGTCATTTCCAGCGGAACGGCAGGTACCAGTTCATCTTCCGACTGCGCCGTGACGGCGAGCGACAACAAACAACAAAGAACCGGTACTCCGTAAAGAGATATCGTGCGAAGTGTATTGTTCAACATGGCAAGTTCCCCTCTTGCTCTTTTGTGTTTTACGGAACCCCCCTCAAGATTCCGCCCTATTGTGGATCCGCCGGTGAAATGCGTAACACCGCGCCCGGATTCTGGTCAGTGAGGACGTACAGGTTGCCATCAGGGCCGGGTTTTACATCCCGTATGCGCTGATGCAGGTCTGTCAGGATCGGCTCCCTGGCCAGGGGTACGCCCTCGTCGCTGAATGTAATGCGTTGGATATGGCCGGTCATTGGCGTGCGCCCCATGATCATGGCACCGACAAAGACATTGCCCTGCCAGCGCTCGAAGGCCTCACCCTGGTAAAAGCTCAGTCCGGACACGGCAATGGAAGGTATCCAGTAGAGGAAGGGTGGCTCCAGCCCCGGCGCCGTGGTTGACTCGCTGATAGCAACACCGTCGTAATCCAGGCCAAAGGTCACCAGCGGCCAGCCGTAGTTGCCACCTGCCCTGATCACGTTGATTTCATCACCGCCGAGCGGGCCATGTTCATTTTCCCAGAGCTCACCACTTTGCGGATCCACTGCCAGTCCCTGCGGACTGCGCACACCCAGGGCAAAGATTTCCGGCAGGGCATCATCCTGGCCCGAGAACGGATTGTCATCCGGTACCGAACCGTCGTCATTGATGCGAATAACCTTTCCGCCATGATCCATCAGGTCCTGGGCCCGGTATTCTTCCTGCCGCTCTCCAATGGTCATGTACAACTTGCCGTCAACACCAAAGGCCATACGACCACCAAAGTTGGTCGGCGAGGCACTCCAGGATTCGGCGACAAAAATATCCTCGACGCCCACCAGGGTGTTGCCGTCAAGCGTCGCGCGGGCAATGGCCGTCGCACTGCGATTGCCATCTTCATGGCCCTTGGCATAACTGAGGTAGAGAGTACGGTTGGTGGCAAAATCGGGATGCAGTTGTACATCCAGCAGTCCGCCCAGAACGGTGATTTTGACTTCGGGCACACCACTGATCGGCAGGGGTTCCAGTTCACCATCGGAAATCAGTCGCAGGCGTCCTGCCCTTTCCGTGACCAGCATGTCGCCATCAGGCAAAAACGCGATCGACCAGGGATTGGCAAGCCCGTCGGCCACCAGGTCGACACGTATCGGATACTCGGTCGTCTGGTAAAACTGGGGAAAGTCAGGCAGTGGTGGCGCCTGGGTGAAATCCTGTGCCTGTGCAGCCGGAAAGGCGGCAACAAGAAAAAATGAAAACAGGAGTTTTCTCATTACCGTATCTCTCCTTACCTGCAGCTACCTGTTTCTACATCCGGTTGACGACGATTTCCCCACCCTTGATGACCAGGTCGACATTGAGCAGGTCAAAAAGATCTTCCAGCGGATTGCCATCAAGGATGACAACATCGGCGGCCTTGCCCGGCTCCAGCGAACCGATTTCGTCTTCAAGAAAGACCGCCCTGGCAGTGTGTTCGGTCATGATGTCGATGATGTCCTGCTCGGAAAAAACCAGGAACAGGGTTTTGAGTTCGTGCTTGAGTGTTTCACGGGGATGGAAGGACGTATCCGTACCGAAGCCGTACGTGATGCCGGCATTCCATAACAGGCGGGCATTTACCGGGCCCTGGCCGACACTGCTCAATGTATTCCAGCTGTAGGGATAACCATCCCTGAACAGGGGCTGGTTATCTTCATCAAAGAAAATTCCCAGTGTACCCAGCGATGACGCCATGGGGATGCCGGTATCAGCGATGGTTTGTGCCTGCTCCTCGGTCAGCTGGCCGATATGCGGCGTATGCACCAGGTGGTCAGGCATTGCCTTGATGACTTCCATGGTGTCGACCACGCCAACGGCATGCACGATTGCCTTCAGTCCAAGCTTGTGTGTTTCCTCTACCATCAGGGTAAGCGATTCGACTTCCGGGCCACCCGGGGTCACGGTGACCACGGTCTTGGTGAAGTCAAAGCCCGCATCAGCGGCATTTTGTACGGCATTGATGATCACTTCATCGGGAATCTTGCCTGCCGGTTCAGTGGGACGATGAGGAGGACGGGAGACATCAGTTCTTGCCGGGTCGGTGGTCGGCTCTCCCGGCGGCAGGGAATTGATTGGCACGAATGAACCGGCCAGCAGGCGCGGTCCGGTCATTTCACCGTCATTGATCATACGGCGGGCTTCCAGGATCTGCGGTGCATCAATGGCCGAAAGCACGGTAGTAAAACCGGCATCCAGGAATTCCTGCATGGAGGTCTGCGCCCGGTTGGCCAGCCACTCTTCGGGATCGCCCTGGATAATATGACGATGGCCTTCAATAAATCCCGGCATCACTGTCTTGCCGTTGGCATCGATGACCCTGGCATTAAGCGGTTCAACCACGCCAGTACCAACCTCAACAATTCGCCCGTCTTCAATCAGCACACTGCCCTGCTCGATGACATTGCCTGTGCCGTCGATAACGTGGGCGTTGGTAATAAAGATGACAGACTCATCGACAGGAATGTCCACTGTGTCGCTGGTGTCAGTCACTACGGTGGAAGATTGGTCCGAGCAGGCACTCAGGAAGAATGCGGCGCAGAACAGGATGGATGCCAGTTTTTTCATGGAAAAGCACTCCTAGGCGGAATATCGAATATGTTTAAGGACCCCCTGAATAATTCCAGTATACCTCTGCGGGGCCTTCAGTCTTATTATTATCGGGGAGAAAGAAAATACCATAAACCGGGAGAAATAGCCTCCCGGTTCAATACCGGCTCAGCGGCATGCGCACAATGACTTCAGGCCAGGTCCTGCCTGAGAGAATCTGCCACGTTATCCGGAACCTGGATAGGGCCAATGCGAAAAGCCTCCAGGTCACAGCCTGCCAGTATGGCGGCGCCTTTCTTGGCATCCGCAATCATTTCCGGTGACAACTGGAAGCGAACGAAATGTACACTGGATGTCTTGGTTTCATCTTCACGATCCATGTCTTCATCGGCAATGGCATAGACCTTGTCGTGACCTTTCACCTGCATCCAGATCAGGTCTTCGACATTTTTCAGTTCCTGCAGGCGCAATTTGCGCATCTCGACATCTTCATACTCGATCATGAAGGTCGCTTTCCAGTTGTCTCCATCGGGAATCAACGGGTTGTAGGCATCCAGTTCTTCCTGGATACCGGCCGCTTCAAAGACTTTTTCAATGCGCAACATCTCCTGGATCTGGTATTTCAGGGTGAGCGCATCCTCAAACAACAACCGGGCATGCTCGTCCAGTTGCAGGTGACGATTCTTCTTGTGTTCAAGCACCTTCGCCCTGAATTCGGCACGGTTGACTGCATAATCTTCCAGGGACCAAAGGTCTTCTCTGGTGAGTTTACTCATCATGACTCCTGATTTTTTATCTGGGCAAATATTATGGATAGCTGACTGGATTTACAGCCCGTAAGCCATGCGCAACAGCGTCATGGGATGCTCGGGCTTGTCGACTTTTTCTGATAGTTCCGCAATGTGGCTTGCCGCCATGGGACAGTCGGAAATGAAATGATCGGGCTCCTGCTGGTCCACTTTCCTGACGATGGGGCGTCCGATCTTGACGGCCACATCATAGGATTCCTTTTTCACGGCGTAGGTACCGTCATGACCGGAACAACGCTCCTGGGCCACGACGGTGGTGTCGGGAACCAGGTTGAGAATGTCGCGGGTTTTCAGGCCGATATTCTGTACTCGCAGGTGACAGGCTACCTGGTAGGAAACATCGCCCAGGCCCTGTTTGAAACCGGTATCAAACTCTCCCTCCTTGTGGCGCAGGAAGAGGTATTCAAAGGGATCAAAAAACGCGTTCTTCACCTTCAGCACATCTTCATCGTCCGGAAACAGCAGGGGCAATTCCTGCTTGTACATCAATACGCAGGAGGGAATGGGAGCGGTCAGGTCATAGCCTTCATCGACAAGGCGGGCCAGTACCGGAATGTTCTTTTCCTTGAGCTCACGCACTGATTCCAGGTCGCCCAGTTCCAGCTTGGGCATACCGCAGCAGGCTTCCTTTGGTACGAGCTCGATATGAATGCCGTTGTGCTGGAATACCTTGTAGAAATCTTCACCAAGATGCGGCGAATTGTAGTTACCGTAACAGGTGGCATAAAACGCGACCTTGCCGGTGGTGCGACCCACGGCTTTGGGTGCCAGGTCTTTTGCAAACTGTTTGACCCGCTTGCGCAGGCTGTTGTTGTGATAGGAAGGCACGGGCGCGCTGTGATGCACACCCAGGGTGCTTTCCAGCACTTTGCGGAAAGCGCCATTGTTGTTCAGGGCATTGACGGTGACATCAACCAGGGGAATGGTGGCCAGCTTGGCAACCGCATCGGTGCTGGTCAGCGTCCGGTCACGAAAGGAAGCGCCGTTCTTTTTGAAGTTCACTGCCTTGGCCCGCAACATGAGATGCGGAAAATCCACGTTCCACTCATGGGGCGGCACATAGGGACATTTGCTCATGTAGCACATGTCACACAGGTAACAATGTTCCACCACCTTGTGGTAATCGGCCTTGTCCACACCGTCCACTTCCATGGTGTCCGATTCATCCACCAGGTCAAAGAGCGTCGGGAAGGCATTGCACAGGCTGACACAACGACGACAGCCATGGCAGATATCGTAAACACGCTCGAGTTCGGCATTGAGCGCACTCTCATCCCAGAATGATTCGGACTGCCAGTCCACGGGATGTCGGGTAGGTGCCTCAAGGCTGCCTTCGCGGGGCCTTTCATTAACGGGAGGTGTATCGCTCATAATCCGGTTCGAGTGAGAAGGTGGTGGATGAAAACATTAACGTGACCTCCCGGCTCCTCTTGTTTACCAAGTAAAAAAGGGAGCCAGGCTGTCACTGGCCTGAAAATGCATTCAGGCTGAAGGGATACTAACCGTCAAGAGTATCCAGGGCCTTCTGGAAACGGTTGGCGTGGCTGCGCTCAGCCTTGGCCAGTGTTTCAAACCAGTCCGCGATTTCATCGAAACCTTCTTCACGGGCAGATTTGGCCATACCAGGATACATGTCGGTGTACTCATGGGTTTCACCGGCAACTGCTGCTTTCAGGTTATCTGCGGTACCGCCGATAGGCAGACCGGTGGCCGGATCGCCAACTTCTTCAAGATATTCCAGGTGACCGTGCGCATGACCGGTTTCACCTTCCGCGGTGGAACGGAATACGGCGGCAACGTCGTTGTAACCTTCCACGTCGGCCTTGGCGGCAAAGTACAGGTAACGGCGGTTGGCCTGTGATTCGCCGGCAAAGGCTTCCTTTAGGTTAGCTTCGGTTTTGGAACCTGCTAAAGACATAAGTGCACTCCTTAATATATTGCGACTCTGCAGTTATTGGATAATGACTGCTTAATAAACGTTTATTGAAGCCCGGGACTTCATGAAGTCTGTTTACCTGGCAGATACTACGGCTGGGCCGAACGGTATTTGCAGAATTAGGTGTTATGGACTTGTGACAGAATATATAGCCGCGCCACTCATCTGTCTAATCGTTAATCGTAAATTTTATTATTGGTTTTACCTATTCCCATTGGCAGTTTAAATCAGGATGACCAATGTGCCAGGTGACAATCCCGGCCCGGAACAGCCAGGCGTGAGTCGGCCATGATTATTGTCGGGCACATGCTTGGCAATGCCGGGTGGAAAGCATACTATTGCGCAAAGTCTTTTTAAAAGACTATTAAAAACAGGGGGATAAACCATGACCAGCAAGCATTCCAGTCTGATTCCACACTGGCAATTTCCTGGCGGGCTGACCCGGCGCCAGCTCCTGGCCTCCCTGGGCAGTGTGGCAAGTGCTGCAGCCCTGTCACCGTATACCGGGCTGGCCCAGGGCAATAACGTGCTGCCCCTGAGCACACCGGGACTGGATCACCTGGATGTCATCGTCGAGGATGTGGCAGCAACCTCCCGCTTTTACATGGGCCTGCTCAATACCACCCTGTATGCCCAGGAATTCCGGGGCGGCCTGCGCTATTTCGTGCTCCTGGGTGAGCTGGGACCCGGCCGGGAAGTTGGTTACCTGGCTGTTGGCGCCTCCGGTGGGCGTGGCACCTACATCGGGCACTTTTGTACCACCGTGGATAACTATCGCCGTGATGCCGATGCCATCTGGGCAGCCATGGAAACACAGATCAGCGCTGCCGGGCTGGGTGAGTTCCCGGGGCCGACCGGCTTTGGCGGTATTTTTTCCGATCCCGACGGCATCGAGATACAACTACTGCCTGCACCCGACACCCTGGTCACGGTGGCCACACCCAACGACCTGGTGGCACACAATACCGGCCTGGTCACTCCACTGGGTGTTAATCATGTCAGCATCAATGTCAGCGACATGGACCAGGCATTGCGCTGGTACCGGATCCTGTATGGCCGGGAAAGCGGCCGCAGCGGCAGCCAGGCCTGGTTTGATTTTGCCCGCTCCGATACGCGCCTGATTCTGCATGAAGTCGACTATGGCTACGATAACAGTCCCGGCATCAGGACCTTTGGTATCAAGACCGAAGCCTTTGATCGCGGGCAGGCCTCGGCAACACTGGAATCCCTGGGCGCCACCCTGGTGGATGGGTCAGAGATGCCTGGCGGGCTGCAGTTCATTGATCCCGATGGCATTACCGTGGAACTGAACCCGGTCTGAACGACCGGGTGCCTTGCGCCTGCAGGCAAAAAATTTCACTTTTAATTCGCAACATCTGCCCCGCACTTCTGGTCTAATCGACATACACTATTGACTGTGTTGTCCAAAGAAGACTGAAGCCCCATGACCAAGTTTTTCAAAATTACCCTCTCCCTGATCATCCTGGTTTTCACCGTCGTGCTTGTCGGTTTTTTCTACGTGGTCAACCTTGATCCCAATGACCACAAGGACTGGATTGCCGGCAAGATCCAGGAGACTTCAGGGCTGGAAGTGGATTTCAATGGCGATATCAGCGTCAGCCTGTATCCCTGGCTAGGGGTCACGGTGGATGACATGGTCGTGCATAACCCGGAGGGATTCAGTGACAACCCCTTGCTGCAGGCAGAGCACGTTGCCTTCAGGGCAAAACTGTTGCCCCTGCTCAGCCAGGAATATGAAATTGACACCATTCGGCTCGCCGGTACCCGCATTCACCTGGAAACCGATGCTGCCGGGCGCGCCAACTGGAATGCCGCCATGCCGCCTTCAACAGCTGAAGACAGCACGGCAGCCACTGGCAGCCCCCTGAACAACCTGGTCATTGGCGGTGTCGATATCAGCAATGCGGCGCTCACCTTTGACGACCGCTTCAACGCAGTGCGTTATGACGTCGAAAACTTCAACGCCTCAACCGGCGAACTCGTGTATGGCGAACCCCTGGCCCTGAGCCTGTCGCTCAATGCCCGCGCCTCGCAACCGGCGCTGGGTGCCAGCATCAACCTGGACGGCACTATCGTCTATGACCTGGACAATGAACGCTACGACCTGACACCGCTGTCACTGCAAGGCACGTTGACCGGGGACAATGTCCCGGGTGGCACCGCCGATATCGCCATGAACACCTCGGTCAGTATCAACCTGGCCAATGACACACTCATGCTGCGTGATTTCACTTTCAATGCCCTGGACACACAGGTCAATGCCAACATCAATGGCCAGAACATCACGGCAGAGGCGCCGCTTTACCAGGTCAACATGGCCGCTGCAGGCACTGACCTGGCGGTACTGTTTCGCATCCTGGAAAACGATGACCTGGTCAGGCAGATCACCAGCATGAACAACAGGGGCTTTGAAATCTCCGGCCTGGTAGAAGCTTCACCCAATGCCGGCAATGTCAGCATCAGCGGTCTTGATGCCTTTCTGCTGGATGCCACCATTACCGGTGATGTCAGTGCCACCAACCTGCAATCCGGCAGCCCGGTCATTACCGGCAATATCAATGCCTCGGGACCGGACTTGCCCACCCTGCTGGAAGTGGCCGGGCAATTCCAGGGCGGTCGTAACTCCGAGTTGGCGCGCTATGGACGTGAATTGCAGCAATCCCCGGACCAGGACTTCCTGATCAACACCCAGTTCGATGCCAACCTGGCCACTGGCAACATCTTGGTACCGGAGCTGGAAATCAGGGCGCTGGGTGCCACTATCAGCGGTAATGTTTCCGCCCGCAATGCCAACACAGAGACTCCCGTATTGCAGGGACGTCTGAATGCCAATGGGCCTGACCTCCCCCTGATGCTCCAGATTGCCGGGCAAATATCCGGTGGCAGGGAATCGGCGCTGAACACCTACGGCAGGCAACTGCGCTCGGTCACCAACAAGCGCTTTGCCGTGAATGCGCCCTTTGACGTCAACCTGGCAACAGGCAACCTGGACCTGACCGGCATCGATGCCAGCTTTCTGGGTTTCAACCTGAACGGTACATTGCAGGCCCGCAATTTCCAGGACGATAACGGCACCATGAGTGGCAGGCTGACCCTGGCCGGGCGCAACCTGCGCGAGGTGCTGAACGCGATCGACCAGCCCGACCTGGCGGAAGTGATGCAGTCAATGAACCTGGAAATTGTCGTTGACGGTGGCAGGACCAACCTGGCCATCAATCCGCTGAATCTTGATGTGGTCCTGTCCGGTCCGCGCATACCGAATTCACCGGTGACACTGGCCCTGGCCAGCAATACCGTACTGAACCTGGAAAACAACAGCCTCGAAACCCCGGCCTTCAGTCTCACCGGCCTGGGGCTGAACCTGGGCGGCAACCTGCAGGCCAGCAATCTCCAGGGCGATGTCACCTACAGTGGCCAGGTTAACCTGCCCCAGTTCAACCTGCGCCGTTTCATGCAGCAGGTTAACCAGACCCTGCCGCCAACGATGGACAATACAGTCTTCCAGGCCCTCGCCTTGAATACCGCGTTTTCCGGATCCAGTAACGACCTGCGCCTGAACAACCTGGCAATCACACTGGACGACTCCAACATTACCGGTGACATTACACTGGCCGGTTTTGAAACTTCACAGGCCATACCGGCAACCGACTTTGATATAGCTATCTCCAGCATCAACCTGGACCGTTACCTGGCACCCGCCACCGACACACCCACTGACGATGCCATGGGCAATACCGAACTGCCGCTGGATACGCTGCGCAGCCTGAACGTGAAGGGTGATCTTAATGTGGGACAACTGACCTATTCCAACCTGAACCTGCAGGATGTGGCACTGACGGTCACGGCCAGCGACGGTGAACTGGCACTGGCACCACTGACAGCCTCCCTGTACGAAGGCAGTTACCGTGGTGATATTCGCCTGGATTCCCGCAACGATGTTCCGGCAGCCAGTGTGGATACCGCACTGACCGGCATCAACCTGGCGCCCCTTTTAAGAGATTTCATGGATGCCACCTATGTCAGTGGTACCGGCAACATCCAGTTGTCACTGACAGGACGCGGTGCTGACACGGCGACTATCAAGCGCAACCTCAACGGTACCGGCGCGATGGATTTGCAGGACGGTGTTTTGCAGGGTGTGGATGTCGGCAGTGTCCTGTCCCAGGTGGAAAGCATGATTCGCGAGCAACGGGCACGCACCATCACCCGCGGAAAGAGCACCCCTTTTGACAGCTTTTCCGCCAACATCAATGTGCGCGACGGCATAGTGACCACCAACGACCTGCTCATCGACTCTTCCGGCTTTGATGTCACCGGCCAGGGCATGCTGGCCAACCTGACCAATGACACCATCAATTTCAACCTGGTGGCCAGCGTGGACGAAAACCCGGCCAGTGATGAGCGCGCTTATGACATCGGCGGTTATGCCCTGCCCATTGCCTGTACCGGCTCTCTCGCTGGTCCAAGTTGCCTGCCGGATATCCAGGCCATCCTGGCCGGAGCGATCAGCTCTGCCGTACAACGCGGCCTGACCAACCTGTTGGAACGCGCTGCCGGTGTACAAACCGGGCAGCAACCCCAGACGTCTGAATCTGCGGAACCTGCACAGCAGCAGGAACAACAAGAGCAGGAAGAAACCGATCCACGGGAGGAGCTTTTAAACCGGGCCCTGGAAAACCTGTTCAATCGTAATTGATCATCGCCTTTTCCTGTCCAGGAGAGCAACCCGATATCGACAGATCCGCTTCAAAGATCTTCGGAGCGGTTGATGCGAATGGCGGCAAATGTGAGCCCCGCACCTGCCAGCACACTGACCAACAATTCCCAGGTCAACATGCTGCCGGCAAAGCCCAGGACTGATGGTATGCCGTTGGTGCCATCAAGCCACGTTGGAAAAGCATGCCTGGCTACGACTTCCAGGATAACCGACTTTCCGGATAAGAATATCTCGGGAACAATCAGAATCAGAAGTGGCGCTCCAGCCCAGGCCAGGGGGGCCGA
>CAZROW010000018.1:0-3902 GCA_964601805.1 uncultured Enterobacteriaceae bacterium | reverse complement strand
GGCCGAGTTGAACAACAGCCAGGCATAAAAGGGCCAACACCAGAAAGCACTGATAAATGACCCCAACACCAGGAAAAAGATGCGCCCAAGGAAAAAGGACGGGGCAATGTAGGTATCCCACAGGCTGACATCAAAAAACAGGCCATGCGCCAGCATGATGACCAACATACTGACCTGGATGGCAATCATGGACAGCAGGAACAGTCCCTGGGTAACGATCAGGCAAGCAAGAAGTTTTGATATCACGGTTTCCCTACTGGATACCGGCAGTGAGTTCCAGAACAGGACGCTGCGATCCTTGCGTTGCTGGTACAGCGTCATGAGAAAATAATAGATGGCGATTAACCAGAATGTGCCCATCAATAGCGGCACACTTTCCATGTAAAAGACATCCCAGAAACGCTCCTTGACCTCAAATGGTGCTTCTGCAAATCGGCTCAGGGCATCTGCCGCAGTTTCAGATTCCCTCTGTATTCTTGAGCCCGCAACCATGGAAACAATGGGCACCTGGTCATTGAAAAGGCCACGAATGGTTACTGCCAGGTATGAAAATAACAGCAGGATAAAGATACCCAGGGGCACCAGCAAAAAAGCGGCGCGGTATTCCCAGAGTTCCCGCCTGACCAGAGTCTGCATTTTCTTCCAGGGTGAAATTGTCGTATTCATGAACTGACTCCTCTGGTCTGCCGAATTTTGGCAACAAACAGGTCACTTATCGCAGGCACATGAACCTCTCCGAGTGCCTGCAATTTTTCCCGCGCCACGTTTTCAAACAGCATCGACTGGTTACCCAGAACCTTGCGTACCGAAACAGGATGCAATGCCATCGCAGCATCCCGCTGATCAGCAGCCACCAGCACTTCAAAAAAGGTTTCACTGACGGTTTCCATTGGCATATCAAGCCTGATCTTGCCTTCATCAATAAACATCAGGTGAGTCAGAATTGTTTTCACTTCCTCCACCTGGTGGGTACTGATAATGATGGAGGTCTCGTTATCAAAGTAGTCATTGAGCAAACGGTCAAAAAATGATTTCTGGTAAAGGATATCCAGTCCCAGGGTAGGCTCATCCAGTACCAGTAGTTTCACATCAATAGCCAGGATCAGCGCCAGATGCAGTTGAGTCACCATGCCTTTTGAAAGCTCACTGACTTTTTTGTCCATGCCAATGCTGGTTTCTCCCAATAACACCATGGCTCTTTCGCGACTGAACCTGGGATGCACGCCTTCGATATAATCAATGGCATTGGCTACCCGCAACCATTTCGGCAGGACGCCGACATCGGCAATAAAACAGACTTCTTCCATCAACTGGTCTCGGTTAAGACGCGGATCCTTGCCCAGCACTTCCAGGCTCCCTGCAAAGGAAGTCAGCCCCAGAATAGCCTTGAGGGTGGAGGTTTTACCTGCACCATTGGGACCGATAAGACCGACTATCGATCCTTTCTCCACAGTAAAACTGATATCGTCCATGGCAGGCGTGTCACCATAGAACTTGCGCAAATGTTCAGCCTTGATCACCGGTTCCATAGTCATTTGCCCTCGTTTTTCATCGTACTTTTCAGGACCTTCACCAGGTCATCTACCGACAAACCCAGTCTTTTTATTTTCTTCCCTATGTCAGGCAACTCACGTTCCAGGAACTGTTGCCTTTCAAGTACAACCAGTTTCTCTTTAGCACCCGTTTTGACATACATGCCCAGCCCCCGTCTTTTTTCCACCAGGCCTTCATCCACCAGCATCTGCAAGCCCTTGGCCACGGTAATGTGGTTGATGCGGTGCTCACTTGAAATTTCCCGAATGGAGGGCAAGGCATCACCCTCACTGATGACATCCTCCAGGATCAGTTCGACCAGGCGATCATGCAGTTGCCGGTAAATTGGCTCTTTGTCATTCCAATTGATGTTCATGTTCCGTTCCGGTTTTTACATCTTCACCTATAGTGTTATATATTAGTATAACACTAGGAGCAACAAATCAAGCCCTTTCATGGTTTTACCAGGATAAAGTTTTGCCTGGGTTAAAGAAGAGTCTCCAGGGAACCCTAGAGATAGCGCCCACGAATAATAACGCTCAAGGTACAGGAGGCATGTTCAAGCTCTCCCCAGTCCTTTTCGGTTTCCAGTACGGCAATGGTCGCCGTAGGCATGACCTTGCCATCGTCGGGGACATCGATACTTTCGGTCAGGTAGAACACCAGGTCTTCAAGGCCGGGGTTATGCCCGACAACCATCAACCGGGTGCACTCGTCCGGCGTACTGGCAATGGCATCCAGTAACTCGCTGACATCGGCCATGTAAACCGAGTCATTCCAGAATATGTTGTCACTGCTGTATCCACAATGTTCTGCCACGGTCTGCGCGGTCTCCCTGGCGCGTACTGCCGGTGAACTGATAATCAGGTCGGGCAGCAAGCCCTGCTCTTTCAACCACCGGCCAATACTCTCTGCTTCCCGGTAACCGCGTTTCTTGATGGGGCGCTTGTAGTCGGACAGGGGCTTGCTCCAGTCAGACTTGCCGTGGCGCATCAGGATCAGTTCTCTCTTGGTTGCCAAATCTGTTACCTGCTATTGGGAGCACCAGCCCTGATGCCTGGTGTCTACTGTAATTCAAAAGAGTGTCCGGATATACTGGCTGGCCGCGGACAATATGGCCATTAACCAGATATATTGAAAAGCACTCAAACTAGCCAGAAGATTATCCGCAAATCCGGGTCTGAACAAATTAAATATTTATTCAGATTTCCCGACTTGAACAAGTGGAACCAAGAGGTCAACTGTATGAAACATGTCATTATCCTTACCCTGGGCTTGCTGCTGGGTACTACCGCTTTTGCGCAGGTACCCTACCCTTTCGTCTCAACACCTGTTGCAGACCTGAATGAACCCTGGGCTATCGAATTCGTTCCCGATGGTCGCATCCTGGTGACTGAAAAGGGCGGCACAATCCAGCTTATCACCCAGGACGGCCAGAAAACCGAAGTGGCCGGTGCACCGGAAGTGGATTACTTCTTCCAGGGTGGCCTGGGCGACATTGTTCTGCATCCTGACTTCGAGGAAAACAACATTGTCTACATCAGCTACGTGGAAGCCGGTGCCAATGAAACACGCGGTGCTGTTGTAGCACGCGGCACCCTTGACCTTGACACTCCCGCGGTTGAAAACCTGGAAGTGATCTGGCGCGCCTTTCCCAAAGTCGATGGTGGCCTGCATTTCAGCCACCGTATTGCCTTTGATGATGAAGGCTACATGTATGTCTCCGCTGGTGAGCGTAACAAGTACGACCCTGCCCAGGACCTGAATGCCACGCTGGGCAAAATCGTCAGGCTGAACGATGACGGCACACCGGCTGCTGGCAACCCCTTTGCCAGCCAGGGTGGTGTGGCAGCAGAAGTCTGGTCCTATGGTCACCGTAACCCCCTGGGTATTGCCTTTGATAACGATGGCAGGCTCTGGAACGTGGAAATGGCACCCCGTGGCGGCGATGAACTGAACCTGGTCATTGAGGGGGAAAACTACGGCTACCCCATGGTCTCCAATGGCAACCATTACACGGGTGAAATCATTCCGGATCATGACACCGATACAGAAGGCCTCTACGAGAAGCCCAAGGTCTGGTGGAACCCGGTTATTTCTCCTTCCAGCCTGATGTTTTATACCGGTGATGCCTTTCCGGAATGGCGCGGCAATGCCTTTATTACCGGCCTGTCTTCCATGTCCATCGTGCGCATCGTGGTCAATGGCGACAACGCCGTGGAAGCCCAGCGCTTTGTCATGGGTCGACGCATTCGCGGCATCGAGCAGGGCCCTGCAGGTAATCTCTGGATTATCGAGGATGGCCCCGAAGGCCGCCTGGTGAAACTCTCACCACGAGGCTGATTTCCCGACTAAAACAAACCCCGCCC
>CAZROW010000017.1:30932-50043 GCA_964601805.1 uncultured Enterobacteriaceae bacterium | reverse complement strand
GTTGCGGCAGCATTACATGGCCCATCCCCATTAATCGGCCAAGCGAGTTTGCCGGAGCAGAATCCCGTATACTAGACCGGTAACCCCCCCGGATTATTTTTTAAGTAGTAAGAGGCACAATCATGGATATCATCATCAAACGCAGAAACCTGCTCAAGGCACTGGCAGCAACACCGATGCTGGCCACCCGTGTCCAGGCGGCACAGTCAGAAGGACTGGGTCCCAGGCAAGGCAAACTCAAGCAAAGTGTCATGCCCCAGGTGTGGACCGGCACCGATTTCACACTGGAAGAGCGCTGCGAAATTCTGTCCCTGATGGGCTTTGCCGGAATGGACCTGCCACAACCGGACCAGGTGCCTGTACTGCAGGACTTTGGCCTGACCCCGACACTGATGACGGCTCGTTCCGGAACCTCATTCCAGAATGGCGTGATTCGCCGGGAGCTGCATGACCAGATCGTTGACCAGACCCGGGAAGGTATTGATATCTGTGTGGAAGCAGGCTGTAAGAACCTGATCCTGTTTCCGGGTGAGCGCCGCGGTATGTCCAGGGAAGAGGGCGCAGACAACGCCGCCGAAGTGTTGTCCCGTATTGCTCCCTATGCGGAAGAAAAAGGGGTTTACGTGTGCATGGAAATTACCAACTCCAAGGTAGCTGCTGATAATCGCACTGACCAGGTCTTTGATGATATTTACTGGGGCTTTGATGTGTGCCGCCGTTCAGGATCTCCGAATATTTCAGTAGTTTATGACTTTTACCATGTCCAGATTGCCAATGGCGATGTGGTGCGCACCATGCGCGACAACCTGCCAATGATCACCCATATGCATGTAGCAGGGGTCCCCTCCAGGCGTGAAATTGATCGCACCCAGGAGCTGGATTATCGCTGGATTGCCCAGCAGATCGCCGATTCCGGCTATGAGCATTTCGTGTCGCATGAATACCGTTCAACAGAAGGCCGTAATCCCCTGGTCAGCCTGGCTGTGGGATACGACATTCTGACCGTTTACTGAAGTAAGGGAGAACTCGCTCCCCTATGTCATCTGACCATCACCCCGATAGTCGGGAAATCGTACTCGCCGGCGGTGGGCATGCGCACGTCTTGTTCCTCAAGTATTGGAGAACGCGACCGTTGCCTGACGTCAAGTTGACCCTTGTATCCCCGGATTCGCATACACCTTACTCAGGCATGCTGCCTGGGCTTATCGCCGGGCATTACCAATTCAAGGATATACACATTGACCTGGAATGGCTGTGTCATAAGGCGAATGCAGGTTTTGTTAAATCCCTGGTTACCGGAATCGATCCGGACAGCAGACAGGTCTTTGTGCAGGAACATGCTCCCCTTACTTACGATCTCCTTTCAATAGATACGGGCTCGGCACCAAATCAGACTGTTACGGGGACGTCCGAGTACGCAGTACCGGTAAAGCCCATTGCTGCCTTTTGGGATCGCTGGCAAATCGTGGCATCTCAATTACAAGAAACGAAAGGACAGGTTCACCTTGCTGTTGTGGGTGGGGGTGCGGGTTCGGTTGAAATCATTCTGGCCATGGCCCATGCATGTCGGATAAAAACCGGGACCAGCAAACCGCTGTTTTCCCTGGTGAGCCAGGAGGAGATACTGCCTGGCTATCCTGCTCGTGTGAGACAGGCCGCAAGGCAGGCATGTAAAAGATACGGGATTGCAGTGCATGAAGCGTTCACTGTACGGCAGGTCACTCATGACTCTCTGATTGGGGAAAGTGGGGCCAGGTTGATGGCAGAACACACTTTTTGGTGTACGCAGGCCGCAGCACCTGCCTGGCCCGCCGAATCAGGACTTGCCTGTGATGATGACGGTTTCATTTGTGTCAATGAATACCTGCAATCGTCCAGCCACCCGTCTGTGTTTGCCGCTGGCGATATCGCCCATATGGTTTCAAGCCCACGCCCCAAGGCAGGCGTCTATGCGGTGCGTCAGGGCCCCGTGCTTTATAACAATTTGCACGGTCAATTGTTGGGCAAATTTCTGCAGGCATTTGATCCCCAGGAAAGGTTTCTCAGCTTGGTATCCTTGGGAGGTAAAAAGGCAACAGGTTGCCGAGGGCGGTTCAGTTTTACTGGCAACTGGGTCTGGCACTTGAAAAACCGGATTGACCGCCGTTTCATCGACCAGTTCAAGTGACCTTGAAATAGCCGTCATACCTCAGCTTTGCCAGTGCCAAATATTTATTGGGGAATCAGGGAAATATTTGAGCAGTGTCAATACTGCGCCTTCAGTGGCACAATAAATTCGTTATATTTTACAAATATTTCAGGAAAACGATGAAAACATCTATTTTTTCTAGATTTTTTCGATGACAACTGTGTCACTGCTACCAGGCAATTTTGCACACATAATTAACGAAATTATTATCAGAGAACCGGATTTTCTATTACCGAACAATTTTAACCTATTGAAATATAAGAAGAATAATAAGTTACAAATGTTGGGTTGACCTGATAAAAAGCAATAGGTACAAAGAACATGTTTTTTTACCGGCATTACCTCAAGATTTGAGGGTAAACCGGCGATCAAACGCTTTGACCTGCCCAGGGGGGCTTCAAGAAACATACCAAATTCCAGCATGGAAGGGGGCTATTGGTTCAGTTCTGTCCGTTCGGGCAGATTTTAATATTGATACAGAAAATATGAAGGTGCGAATGGTTTTTTTACCAACGCGGCCCAGTTTCCAGGTAATTCTATAACTTACCTTGTATTAAAATTTACTTAAAACCTAATACCAAATAAAAGGGGAGACATTAATGAAATTTCACACTTTTAATTTTAAAAAATCAGCTCTGGCTGCAGGACTTATGGTTGCATCCGCTTCCGTGGCTGCCCAGCAACTGGAGGAAATAGTAGTCACTGCGCAATTCCGTGAGGAGAATGTCCAGGATGCTCCTATTGCTATTACTGCAATAACCGGAGCAATGCTTGAGGCAAGAGCGCAAACTAATGTTTTCGAGGTAGCCTCACAGGCACCTAATGTAACGCTAAAACCGGGTGGACCAGCTCGTTCAGGGATGATGGCTTATATTCGGGGTATTGGTCAGGTCGATTTTATTGCCGCACTGGAGCCTGGTGTCGGTATTTATGTCGATGATATCTACTACGCGCAGATGACAAGCTCTTTGTTGGATCTGCTGGATGTAGACAGGTTGGAAATTTTAAGGGGGCCTCAGGGTACTCTAGCTGGACGTAACTCAATTGGTGGAGCTATAAAGCTCTATTCAAAAAAACCTGGTGATGGTGATGCCAAAATCCAGGTTGGCTATGGCTCCTATAGTCAGACAGATGTACGTGGCAGTGCTGATTTTGAATTGTTGCCAGACACACTTTACACACGTATCGCTGGCGCATCCCGTTCCAGAGATGGGTATGTGAAATCACTGGATTACGGGTGTGTCTATCCAAATTCAAACGTTCGATCAATAGGTGGAGCGAGCAACTGTCTGTTGGATGAGCATGGCGAACAAACCTATACGACTGCCAGGGTTTCTACCCGCTGGATTGCCAGTGATGATGTAGAGGTTAATGTCATTGCTGATTATTTGAATGACCGATCCGGAGCGCAGGCAGGTACCCTGCTTTGGGGGGATAGAACGGCAATTGAAACTTCTGTAGGTCCTACAGGTGATTATGCTAACCCAATGGTCAGCATTGAAGGCAAAGACGGTAATCCTGTTGCTTTCAGGGATCACATGTTTGTTACTTCCGGTCCATTCCAGCCAGCTAACTCCATCAATGATCCCTATGCCAACTATGCAACGAGAATAGATCAGGGTAACTGTTTGCTAACTTCCACAGGAACTGCGCCGGTAGGTGTGGCTAATCCTGACCCCCTCATAGATGGCTATGAACCAGGCGGCGAGCCTTATTGCCCAAATGTTGCATGGAAACCATCTTCATTACCATCAAGAAATACGTTGAATCAATGGGGAATTTCCGCACAGGTTGATTGGACCCTCAGTGATATCACAGAAATTGTTTCACTGTCTTCCTATCGTCAATATGACTCCTGGACCACGTGGGATTCAGATTATTCACCCATCCCGGTGACACAGCTGGATAATTATCTGACTAACTGGCAGATCAGCCAGGAATTAAGGTTGAATAGTTCAATTGGCGATGTTGATTACACCGTAGGTGGCTACTATCTGAAGCAAAATAGTACCTATGAAGCCAGGGTGGATCTGAATTATGCGTTAATTGATTTTATTCATGGTCCGGATCCCACGCCAGCAGAAACATGGGCAGTGTTTGCAAATGCTGCCTGGCATGTGACTGACAGGTTAAACCTGACAGCCGGTGTACGGTATTCTGATGAATACAAGTCTTATACGCATTACAGGCGTAACGCTGACAGAACACCTATTGCGGTAGATGGAGGGGCTACACCAGCTGATCCAACTTTCCCGATCAATATTCGGGTATCTGGTTTATATGATACTACCGCTGTATTTGAAGATACATTGACTGACTGGCGTTTGGCTGCTGATTATACGTTGACAGACAACACCATGATTTATGCGAGTGCTTCCACCGGCTACAAGAGTGGTGGTATCAATCCGCGTCCTTTCTTTGCAGTACAAGTGCAAACTTTTAGTCCGGAGAATCTTACGGCTTATGAGCTGGGTTTCAAAAGCACGTTACTGGATAATAGCTTGCGTTTGAATGCTGCCGTATTTTTCAATGATTATGAAGATATCCAGGTTTCATTGAATGAGTGCGCACGTCCTGTACCTCCTTTCCCAACACCTTTCGGTGCTCCCTGTGCTCTGCCGTCAAATGTAGGAAATGCCGACATTAAAGGATTTGAAGTAGAAACAGAGTGGTACCTCACGGATGACTTCTTCATTGATGCATCATTCAGCACATTGGACTTTGAGTACACTAAGCTGCAAGCAGGAATTCTTGGAGGTACTGAAATTGCTCCACTGGATATGACTACACCCTATACTCCTGAAACGTCATGGTCTATAGGTGCGCAGTGGGGGACAAGAACTGCCCATGGTGATGTAAATATACGGGTTGACGCCACGTATCAGGATGATATTTATACAAACCCAGCTAATGGTGAGTTAAATAAAATTGATTCCTATACTTTGACGAATGCCCGTTTATGGTGGCAAGCACCAGACCAGGATTGGGAACTCGGTCTTGAAGTTCAGAACCTGACTGATGAACTCTACTATTACACTAAGTTTGATCAGAACAATAGTGTAGGTCAGATAACTGGTACACCGGCTTTGCCTCGTACTTATCGTCTGACAGCAACAAAATCATTCTAAAAATAGTAGTTTGTAAGAAAAAACGCCCTCTAATTAGAGGGCGTTTTTTATTCAATAATAAAAATTGGCCGTTCATGTGTTGGTTAGTTCAATAAGAAACTAATCATTCCTAATGAGTATGTGGCTCAGGACAGGACGGCAATCCCTTTAATCTGCGCATACATGGTCTTGCCAGGTGTAATCATCAATTCTTCTACCGATTTGCGGGTAATACGTGCGAGCAGGGGATTATTTCCCATAAGGGCTTTGATCAGAGCCTGGGACTGACCTTCGTTTGTTATTTCTTCAATGGTCACAGGAAAAATATTCTGAATGGATGTGCCTTCCTGGTGATTCAGGGTCAGGCTTACATCGTTGGCAGAAATACGCAGGCGAACCATTGAGTTCAGGGACAGTGTAGTCCCTGCAACCATGAAGTCATGGCTACCGTCAGAAATATGCGTTAAACCGAATTTATTATCTATCATTTTGACGGTACCCTGTATCAGGGTTTCGGCATCACCGCGATGCGACAGTGGAAGATCAAGTCGAGTCAGCATTTGCTGGATCGGTCCACTGCCAAGAATTTCACCGTTGCGTAAAATAACCAGCTCATCGGCCAGGCGTGCTACTTCATCAGTGGCATGGCTGACATAAATGACGGGAAATTTCAGTTCACGGTGGAGGGTTTCAAGGTAAGGCAGTATTTCCTGCTTGAGCTTGTTGTCGAGTGAAGACAAGGGCTCATCCATCAGCAGTAGTTGTGGACTGGTCGCCAGGGTTCTGGCGATCGCCACACGCTGCTGCTCCCCTCCGGACAAGCTGGCTGGATTGCGCTCAAGCAGATTGCTGATATCCAGCAGGGAAATGGCATCGTCCAGTGAAATGCGCCGGTTTACGCCTGGTACCCGAGAGAGCCCGTATTCGAGATTCTTCCTCACGGACAAATGGGCAAAGAGGCTGGGTTCCTGGAAAACGTAGCCGATGTTTCTTTCATGGGCAGGCACGAATGTATTGTTGTCCTGCCACACCAGATCATTAAAAATAATTTCGGCACCAGGGAGACGTTCAAGTCCTGCCAAAGCACGCAACAGGGTGGTTTTGCCACTGCCTGAGGGGCCAAAAATCGCGGTTACACCATTGGCGGGCAATGCCAGGTCAACGGTGATATTGAAATCACCACGACTGATGTTGAATTTAACGGCAAGGCTCACAGCTTCAGTACTCGAAAACGTTTGTTCGAGGCATAGACAGCCGCCAGTAAAATAAATGACAGGACTAGCAGTCCGCCCGACAACAGGTGGGCGCTGGTATAGTCCAGGCTTTCCACATGATCATAGATGGCAATGGAGAGCACCTGTGTCTGGCCGGGAATATTGCCACCGATCATCAAGACTACGCCAAATTCACCAATGGTATGGGCAAAGCCCAGTACAGCCGCTGTAATAAATCCGGGCCTTGCCAGAGGAATGGCGACAGTAAAAAAACGGTCCCAGGGTGAAGCACGCAATGTGGCGGCGACTTCCAGGGGTCTTTTGCCGGCAGCCTGGAAGGCATCCTGGAGGGGTTGAATGACAAAGGGCATGGAATAGATTACCGAGCCGAAAACCAGCCCGGTGAAACTGAAAGCCAGGGTGCCGCCGCCCAAGAGGGCTAACGGCCCGTTAGCGCCAAGTAATATCAGCAGGTAAAAACCAAGTACGGTAGGGGGCAAGACCAGGGGCAGGGCAACCATGGCTTCAACCAGGAACCGGAAGCGCCAGTTTGTTCGCGCCAGCCACCAGGCTATTGGCGTGCCAATGATAAGCAGAATGAACGTGGACAGTAATGCCAGCTTCAGGGTCAGGACAAATGCAGTGAGATCGGCGCTGAGCATCAGGGAACGTTGAAACCGTTGCCCAGTATGATTTGCCGCCCGTAATCACTTTGCATGAAATTCACAAATTCCCGGGCTGCGGGTTTGTCCGTTAGCAGGACACCCTGTTTCTCAATGGGGGTGAACAGTGACTGGGGAATCAGCCAGTAGCTGCCGGCCTGCATATATTGGCCGTAAACAATTTGTGAATAATCGATCAGGGCAAGATCCACATCACCACTTATCGCAAACTGGTAGGTCTGCCCGATATTTTCCCCGAACACCAGTTTGTCCTGCAGGCTGTCCCAGACAGAAAGCGATTCGAGTGTTTCCTGTGCCGCCTTGCCGTAGGCAGAAAGTCGGGGATTGGTGACAGCAAGCAAGTGGAAATCTTTTTCCCGCAGGACTTCCGGTGACAAAGCCCTGTTATTGACACTCCAGAGGACCATCCGGTTATAGGCATAGGTAAAGCGTGAACCGGGAATTATTTTATTGCTTTGTTCAAGAACCGCAGGACGTTGGACATCGTCGGACAAAAAGATATCAAACGCAGCGCCAGCCATGATGTCACCGTAATGACGCCGACTTGGCCCCGGCACTATGGTGACCTGGTGACTGCTGGTTCTTTCGAATTCATTCTTCAATTCTTCCAGCGTGAAATCAAAATCGTTGCTCACGGCAATGGTAATTTGCGCGGCCTGTATTGCCATACTGGCCGTCCCGGCAGTTGCAAAAAAAGCGAGAAATAACAATCGCCTGACAAAGTGATGCGCTTTTTTCATAGGGGGGCATTATGCCAGAAGAAGGTGGCTTTTCACTAACCCGGAAACTGCGCTGGCGGTTGATCAGGCCTTACCTGACATTCTGTCCTATCCTGGAATCAGGATAATTGCCGAGAGGAAAACCAGGGCATTGAACAGAAGAGCCAGGATGGCCAGGGCAGCAGGTTTTTCACCACGTATCAGGCCAATCTGGCCAGTCACGAGTCCGGTCAGGGTCAGTGCAACAAGGAAGGAGAAAGCCACGCTGAAACTGCTGTAGCCGTCCAGGTTTTCACCTGCGGACGCCTGACCTAGACTGCGCCACAGCAAGAGTCCACCTGCCAGCACACAAAACATGGCAATGGAGGAAAACAGGGGGTTGCGCCTGGTGAGTTTGTTCTCTGTCATGACACTATGCGGCCTGGTAGCTCTTTATGATCGGAATGAAAAGTAGAGTAAATAACGCGCGGAAAAAAAGAGGCCGAAGCCTCTTTTTTAATCAGACCTTTAACCGGGGAAATACTTTCCGGATATTATGTTCAAAGATATTCGCCTTATACTCGTCACTGATGCTGGCGTTATCGATATAGCGCTTGGTGTCATCAAAATAATGGCCTGATTCTGGATCGATGCCACGCACGGCGCCCACCATCTCCGAGGCGAACAGGATATTCTTGTTGTCGATCACGTTGAGCAGCATGTCGATGCCTTTCTGGTGATACACGCAGGTGTCAAAGTACACATTGTTCATCAGCAACTCGTCCAGGGGAGGCAATTTCAGCATGTCGGCCAGCCCGCGGAAGCGGCCCCAGTGGTAGGGTACAGCACCGCCACCATGGGGAATGATGAACTTGATGGTTGGAAAGTCCTGGCATACCGAACTCTGCATCAGTTGCATGAACGCCGTGGTGTCGGCACTCAGGTAGTAGGAGCCGGTGGAGTGAAAGGCCGGGTTGCAGGCGCCACTGACGTGAATCATGGCAGGAACATCAAGCTCTACCATCTTTTCGTAGATGGGGTACCAGTACTTGTCACCCAGTGGCGGTGAATCAAACTTGCCACCGGAAGGATCCGGGTTCAGGTTGCAGCCTACAAAACCGAATTCGTTGACACAGCGCTCCAGCTCGGTGACGCAGTTTTTCAGGTCCACACCCGGGCTCTGGGGCAGGGCACAGGCACCGATGAAATTATCCGGATAAAGCTGGGTGACGCGGTAGATCAGTTCGTTGGTGTGTTCTGTCCAGTACTTGCTGGTCCACTCGTTTCCGATATGGGGTCCCATCCAGGAGGCACGGGGTGAAAAGATGGTGCAATCCGTGCCGCGTTCGCGCTGCAGTTTGAGCTGGCTGTTTTCCAGGCTTTCCCTGATCTGGTCGTCGGTGATGTTGATAACCCCCTTTTCACCCTTGTGGGCGGGGTCCGACTTCAGGGCAGCTTTCTGGGCATCGCGGTATTCGCCCAGTTCATCGGGGGCAGTCGTGTAATGGCCATGACAATCAATAATCATACTTCCGGGGTCCTCGGTCATGTAATGAGCAGGCGGCTAAGATAGCAGATTTGCACGCTTCGGTGGAGTCAAAAATGCCCCTGAAATCAAAGCAATATTGCACTTGCCTCGAGCGGGGGAAACAGGCAGTTTAAGAGGATGATTTCAACACGACTATTGTGCGCAGGCACAATACCCGTCATAGAACAGGGGGAGCAAAAATGAGCGAACAAACGATCAACGATAAACGGGAAATACGCGAACTGGTGGATAACTGGGCTATTTTCAGTGACTCTGGCAACTGGGAGCGATTTGCCGAGTGCTGGCACGACGACGGTTTCATGTGTGCTACCTGGTTCCAGGCTCCCTGCCAGGATTTTATTCGCGCCCGACGCGAAGGCTTTGAAAAAGGGGTCAGTATCATCCACTTTCACGGCGGTTTTACCTGCGATGTCACCGGGGACAGGGCCATCGCCCAGACCAAGATGACCATCAACCAGCGTGCACCGGTGCATGATGTCCTGGTAGACGTGGTCTGTACCGGTCGTTTCTACGACTTCTTTGAAAAACGCGAGGGCCGCTGGGGCATGGTGAGGCGCCAGCCGATCTACGAAAAAGACCGTCTCGACGTAGTGGATCCCGGGGCCTCCCTGTCACTTGATCCGGCTATCCTGGCGTCTTTCCCGGAGGGCTACAGGCACCTGGCTTACCTGCAATCCCAGATTGGTTATGCCGTGGCCAAGGCCGGGCTTCCGGGGCTGAAGGGGAAAGAGGTGGAAAAACTGTATGCAGACGGCAAGGCCTGGCTGGAAGGTGCTGAAACTGCAGGCAGGCCGGACATCGTCAAGTAGGTGGTACCCGGAATTCTGGAATAAATGCCGCCGTGCGCGGTCTACATCAGCGCAGGTAACATATCGCCAGGCACGTGATTCCTGTATCATGTGCCGTATACAGAACGGCCAATTCCTTACGAAAAACAAGGGTTTGGTAAAATATAGCGACAATGATGAACGCCAAGACAGACAGCACAACGTTGACCAATGACACCGCCGCACCACAGCTCGTGGACAAGCACGGCCGCGTCATCGATTACGTGCGCCTGTCGGTCACGGACCGCTGTGATTTCCGCTGTGTGTACTGCATGTCAGAAGACATGACCTTCCTGCCACGCAAACAGGTACTCAGCCTGGAGGAAATCTACCGGGTCGCCAGGGCATTCACCGAGCTGGGGGTGAAAAAAATCCGGCTCACCGGGGGCGAACCCCTGGTACGCAATAATGTCATGAGCCTGATCGAAAACATTGGCAGCCTTCCCGGACTGGAAGAGTTGCTGTTAACCACCAATGGCTCCCAACTGGAAAAACTGGCACAGCCACTCAAGGATGCGGGCGTGACCCGGATCAATATCAGCCTCGACAGCCTGAATGCGGACAGCTTTCACAAAATGACCCGTACCGGCAAGCTGGACAAGGTCCAGCGGGGGATCGAGGCAGCTGTGAAAACCGGATTTGATGCGATCAGGCTGAACTCGGTTATCCTGCGCGGGCGTAATGACCACGAAATTCTTGATCTGCTTGAATACGCCATGGGGCTGGGAATCAACATTGCCTACATCGAAGAAATGCCCCTGGGCGATGTGTCCGACCATGATCGCCTGGAGACCATGGTAACCAATGATGAAGTGGAGAAAATCATCAGCGAGCGTTATCCGCTGACGCCCATCGAGATGACAACTGCCGGGCCTTCGCGCTACTGCCGTATGGATTCCCATAAAACCAGGGTGGGTTTCATTTCCCCGGTCAGCCATAACTTCTGTGACACCTGTAACCGGGTACGGGTAACCGTGGAAGGGCGCCTGCTATTATGCCTGGGTAACGAGCATTCCATGGATTTGCGCCAGGTCATGCGGGATAACCCGGATAATGATGAGCTGTTGAAAGAACATATCATCAAGGCGATGGACCTGAAGCCCTTGCGCCATTATTTCTATGATAAAGATGAGCCGCAGCTTGTCCGCTTCATGAACATGACTGGCGGTTGAGATCCCCCTGGTATTATTCAAATCGTATTAAAAAATTTCCCCTGTGTTGTCCAGTTGTACCCTTAATCTCATTTATAATCCCGAGCTGAAAATCATTTCCTGTTTATAAGGTGATCCAATGTTGATGTTGCACTCCTTGTCCCTTGTTTCTTGTCCCTTGTCCCTGTCATGAGCGGCAACAAACCCCAGAAAGCATTCGTGGCGCTGCAAATTGCAGTGGTAACCGTGTCTGATACCCGAACCGAAGAGACTGATACCTCGGGTCTTTACCTCAAGGAAGCCCTGGAAGCCGAGGGGCATGTTCTGAACACAAAGGCCATCTGCAAGGATGATGTTGAGGAATTGCGCGCCCTGGTCAAAGGGCTCATTGAAGACGATGCCATCCATGCCGTGCTGGTAACGGGAGGCACCGGGTTTACCAGGCGTGATAATACGGTGGTCTCCCTGGGGCCACTGCTTGAATCCAGTATCGATGGTTTTGGTGAGCTGTTCAGGTACCTGTCCTACCAGGAAATCGGTTCATCCACGATCCAGTCACGGGCTTTTGCCGGATTAAGCAACAACACGGTGGTTTTCTGTATGCCTGGCTCGCCTGGGGCCTGCAAAACGGCATGGGAAGGCATTATCAGGGAACAGCTGGATGCTAGGCACAGGCCCTGTAATTTCGTTGACAGGATTACTCAAAAAGACTGAAGGAAAAAATATGCAGCCTGCTCGTCCTCGTAGGGGGGAGGGGATTAGGGTGTCAGGCTGCACAAAGGGGGATTCTGTACTTTTCCTGCAGTCGCAGCCTGTTAGCGAGGCTTAGGGGGGGACCTGGGTTCAGGCTGCGGCCATTAGGGTATTGCGTATGATCTGGTCAGCGTTACCTGCAAGAGGTGGGGACCACACCAGATTTCTCAAAATTGCATCCTGCGTAATATGCCGGATCGACATGGTTACACAGAAGCAAGAATGATCAGCACGGGTACTGCCAGTACGGCAAGAGTGCTCAATGCGCTTACTGCAACTTCTTCAACTGTATCTGAGTTTTTAAATTTAACGGTCATCAGGTGTCTCCTTTTAAGAACATTTTGATGAAATTAAGCGTCTCTTGTGGAAACGCGCGGCTATAGTAACACAGTGTTACGGCAAAAGGTAACAAAAAGATCATTAAAATTGTAAATATTTGTGATTTTGTTACCGCTTTTGTAACTTTTGAAGCTCAGATATCCGTAATTACGGGTTTTAATCGCGCTGAAAATGCAGTTATCGGGTAAGTCGACTATTTTGTCACCTGACGGTAACACTTTGCGGTAACAAATATGATGCTGCGTTGCGAAAATTCAAGGGCATCACAGAATTAATTGGGAAAATCGGCCTTTTGGAGTAATTCTTGGAAAACCAGGCTCATGAAACACATCAATAACCAGCTGGCAGGTGTACGGGTGGCCGTGCCCGAATCCAGGCAGCTGGATACCATGGTGCAGCTGCTGGAGCGCCGCGGTGCCGCCGTCATGCGGATTCCACTGGTTGCCATCCATGATGCGCCAGACCCGGCACCTGTACTGGCATGGATTCGCCGTTTCAGTGAATCGCGACCCCGCTTTTCATTGTGCTCACCGGAGAGGGCATCAGGAGGCTGTTGTCACTGGCAGACCGGCACAGCCTGAATTCCTCCCTGGTGGCAGCGCTGGACAAAACAACGACCCTCTGCCGTGGCCCGAAACCGGAAAGGGCCTTGCGTGAAGTCGGGCTGAAAGGGGATATCCAGGCTGCAGCGCCGACCACAGACGGGGTCATTGAAACCCTGGAGGACATGGCCATTGCTGGACAGCAGGTGGCGGTGCAGTTATACGGTGAGGATCCCAATACCCGCCTGATGGATTACCTGGAGAGCCGCCAGGCCTTACCGCAACCGGTTGCCCCCTATATCTATGCCGATGATACCGAAGAAGCGCTTGTCATCGGGCTGGTCAGGGCACTGGCAGAAGGCACTGTCGATGCGGTGGCTTTCACTTCGCAGCCCCAGGTGAAAAGACTGTTTCAGGTAGCTACCCGGCATGACCTGGAAGATGAGCTGGTGATCGGATTATCAAGGTGTTGCGTTGCATCTGTAGGGCCGGTTGTCAGCGAACAGCTGAAATCCCGGGGGGTGACAGTGGATATCATGCCCAGGCAGGCATTTTTCATGAAACCGCTGGTCACGGAAATCATGCGTTATTTTGCACAGAAAACTGCCCCTGGCGGGCACTGACGACTTAACCGCACGGTGTGCCTCCAGTATACTGGCCATCCGGTGAACACGAACAACAGGATTCAGCAATGATCAGGAAAAACCTTGCCTGGATGTCACTATTGGCCGTCATGGCAGTCACGCCTTTTGCCAATGCCCAGGTAGTGGCAGAAAAAGACCCCAATGAACTGTATGCCGTTATCGAGACGAACCGTGGCACCATGGAGTTCCTGCTCTACAAGGCAGTTGCACCGATCACGGTCAGTAACTTTGTCAACCTGGCGACTCGCGGCTTTTACGATGGCCTGAGCTTTCATCGTGTGATCAATGACTTCATGGCCCAGGGTGGCGACCCCGAAGGTAACGGGAGTGGTGGTCCGGGCTACCGGTTTGAAGATGAAATTCGTTTGCGCCTGAACCAGATGGGTAACCTGGCCATGGCCAATGCAGGGCCGGATACCAATGGTAGCCAGTTCTTTATCACTCATCAGGCCACACCGCACCTGAACGGTGCCCACACGGTTTTTGGACTGATTCATTCTGGCAAGGATGTGATCAGGAAAATCCGCATCGGCGATACCATCAACAGCATCACCATCGAAGGCTATGCCAAGATGTTCCTGGAAAAGAATGCTGACAGGGTTTACCAGTGGAACGTGATACTGGATGAGAATTTCCCGGACCTGAAGCCGGCGCTGACTGATTAAGCGGAGTTTTCCTGCGCCTTGTCAGTGGGATCGTCTGAATTGACAGTGGCATTCAGGATTTCCTTTTCCTGGTTGAGTTTCTCCTGCTCTTCCAGGTAAGGCCACAGGTAGAACATCTGGGCGACGGAGAACAGCAGCAGGATGGCCATGCTGCCAAATACCTTGAAGTCCACCCAGTACTCGTGGAAAGTGAATGCCACGAAAAGATTGGTACATCCCAGAAAGAAAAACACACCAGCCCACGCCAGGTTCAGTTTTTTCCATTTATCCCCGGGCAGTTCAACGATGTGTCCCAGCATCATCTGGGTCATGTTCTCCTTGTTCACGTACTGACTGCCGATAAAGACGCAGGCAAAGATCCAGTTCACCACGGGCGCTTTCCACTTCAGGATGGCCTCATCCCGGAAGATCAGGGTAAACGAGCAGAAGATCACGACGGCCGAAAGCAGGAACACATGTGTCCGGCTGAGCTTGCGCTTGACCAGGAAAATTGAACCGTAGATGAGGACAGAGGCGGTCACCAGTATCTCGGTGGCACTGAAAATTCCGCCGAGCGTATAGTCGTAACCAAATACCGAAATGATCCGCTCATCCATTTTATAGACGATGAGAAAAGCGATCAGGGGGATGTAATCAATAAGTTGCTTCATGGCTCAAATACTGCCTTGCCAGTACTGTTAATCAGGAGTTGGAAGCATTATAGCCCGAATGTAAATTTTTCGTTGCCGGATTGTTCACTGTGATAGGCTTGCCTGTTTTTCAGCAATCTATATTGGAACAGGCTCAGTGTCCCAGGTCTTTGAAATACATCCGCAAAACCCCCAGCTGCGACTGGTGCGCCAGGCTGTTGAAGTCCTGCGACGGGGCGGTGTGATCATCTATCCCACGGATTCGGCCTATGCCCTGGGCTGTCATATCCAGGACAAGGCGGCCCTGCAGCGCATCATTCGGCTGCGCCAGCTGGATGACAAGCACAACTTTACGCTGGTCTGCCGGGACCTGTCTGAACTGGCGACCTATGCCCGGGTCAACAATACCGATTATCGCCTGCTGAAAGCGTTTACGCCGGGTGCCTATACGTTCATTCTGCGGGCAACCTCGGAAGTGCCACGCCTGATGCTGCATCCCAAGCGCAAAACCATCGGTATTCGTGTGCCCGATCATCCCGTGGTTTCAGCACTGCTGGGTGAGCTTGATGAGCCCTTGCTGAGCAGCACGCTGATCCTGCCGGGGGAATCCGAACCCATGGCTGATATCGAGGATATCCGCGATACCCTGGCCAGGCAGGTTGACCTGGTCATTGATTCCGGTTTCTGCGGGCTGGAACCCACCACGGTTGTCAGTCTCGTCGAGGGAGTGCCCGAAGTATTAAGGCGCGGCAAGGCCGACCCGGCCCCGTTCGAATAGCCTTTTTTATCCCCTGGTCCAGATGCCCTACAAAGGAATCCCTGATCGACGGGTATTCGCCAGGTCCAACGTGTCGGCCCTTTATCCCTTTCTCCCTTTATCGAGAACCCCGTCGAAGCAGCTACATGCCAATACTACCTGCAACATCCGATTTCCCCTGCGTATCCCGCCCGCATCTATATCTCAAACCGGCATTTCCGGGTTATAATTCAGGATTGAATTTCAGAGCCGCGGAGTAACAATTGAGCTCAGTCGATTCGCAGCTGAGAGTGCTGTCAGGCATGCGTCCCACGGGGCGCCTGCACCTCGGACACCTTCACGGTGTCATCAAGAACTGGACCACATTACAAAACGAATACGAGTGCTTTTTCTTCATCGCCGACTGGCATGCACTCACGACCCATTACGACGACCCCCTGATCATTGAAAACAATGTCTGGGACATGGTGGTCGACTGGTTGGCTGCCGGTGTCAATCCGAGCAGTGCGACCCTGTTTATCCAGTCCCGGGTTCCCGAACACGCCGAATTGCACCTGCTGCTGTCCATGATGACACCACTGGGCTGGCTTGAGCGCGTGCCCAGTTACAAGGACATGCAGGAGAACCTGCAGGACAAGGACCTGAGCACCTATGGCTTTCTCGGGTACCCGCTGTTGCAGAGTGCTGACATCCTGATTTACCGGGCCGGCAATGTCCCGGTTGGTGCCGACCAGGTCGCCCACGTGGAGCTGACACGGGAAGTAGCCAGGCGCTTCAACCATCTGTATGGCCGGGAGCCTGACTTCGAGGAAAATGCGCAGGCCGCGATCAAGAAAATGGGCAAGAAAGCCGCCAGTCTGTACCGCAACTTGCGAAAATCCTACCTGGAGACAGGGGACCACGATGCCCTGGAACGTGCCCAGGCCCTGCTCAAGGAACAACAGAATGTCTCCCTGGGCGACAGGGAACGCCTGTTTGGCTACCTGGAAGGTGGCGGCAAGATGATCCTGGCAGAACCGCAATCATTGCTGACCCGGGCGCCCAAGATGCCGGGTCTTGATGGTCGCAAGATGTCCAAGTCCTACGACAATATCATTTCCCTGCGTGAGGAAAATGACGAGATCAGCCAGAAAGTGAAAACCATGCCGACAGACCCGGCGCGAGTCCGCCTGTCGGATCCGGGAGACCCCTCCAAATGCCCGGTCTGGGAATTTCACCAGGTTTACTCGGACGAAAAAACCTGCGAATGGGTCCAGGAAGGTTGCCGCAGTGCAGGTATCGGCTGCCTGGAATGCAAAAAACCGGTGATCGATGCCATCGTCAACGAGGTTGAACCGATCCGGATCAAGGCCGAGCAACTGGTGGATAACATGAGCATGGTCAAGTCCGTCATTTCCGAAGGCTCGGAAAAAGCCCGGGATGCAGCCCGAGAAACCATGTCGGATGTGCGCCAGGCCATGGGACTCAATTACCGATGACAAACGGACACGATCCAGAGCAGGAAGATCAGCCGATGGCAGGTGAAGAGTCAGGGCAGGCCGACAATTATGATAACGGGGAAGGCCAGGTGCAGGACAACGATGCAGGACAGGCCGAAAACCAGGCTCCGGAAACAGAGGATACTGCCCCGGAAGCCACGCAGGAATCATTGACGCCCGAAACGCATGAGGAACTGGCTGACCGAGTCAGCCTGCTGGTCGAGGCACGACGACAAAACCAGAACCGCCAGGAAGAAATGCCTTTTGCCTTTGTGGCGGGACAGGCGGTCACCGACCTGCCGAAGGACCTGTATATTCCACCCGATGCCCTCGAGGTCTTCCTGGAAGCCTTTGAAGGGCCACTGGACCTGCTGCTTTATCTCATCAAGCGCCAGAATATCGATATTCTCGAAATCAATGTCTCGGATATCACCGACCAGTACATCGCCTACGTGGAGCTCATGGAAGCGGCTCAGTTTGAACTGGCTGCCGAGTACCTGGTCATGGCAGCCATGCTGGCGGAAATCAAGTCACGCATACTGCTGCCGCGCACATCGGATGAAGAGGACGAGGAAGAAGATCCACGCGCGATGCTGATTCGCCGCCTGCAGGAATACGAGCGCTTTCGCGAAGCCGCCGAAGAACTGGATGAATACCCACGCCTGGAGCGCGATATCCACCTGGCCAGCGCGGAAGCACCGAAACTGGAAAGGGAAGTGCCCCTGCCTGATGTTGACCTGAAAGAAATTCTGCAGGCCTTTGCCACGGTACTACGCCGCTCTGACCTGTTTGAGCATCATCATATCCAGCGCGACAGTCTTTCGACACGGGAAAAGATGTCGCAAATTCTTTTAAGCATTTCCGATAACCAGTTTACACCGATGATGTCACTGCTACGGTACGAAGAAGGCCGCACCGGCGTGGTGGTGACTTTTATGGCAATCATGGAGCTGATCAAGGAAGCACTGATTGATATTTCACAAAGCGAACCCTTTGGGCCGATACATATCAAGGCGCGAATGACATGAGCGAAGACACGCAGAATAACGAGAGTAACCAGGCGAGCCAGTCGAACCTGGAGACCAAGCAAATCATTGAAGGCCTGCTTATGGCGGCCGGCAAGCCGTTGCCTATCAACAAGATCGCAGAGGTGTTCACCGACCGGGAGCGCCCTGAGACAGAAGAACTCAAGGCCGCCCTCAAGGAAATCGCTGAGGATTGTACCTCCCGGGGATTCGAGCTGAAACAGGTGGCCTCGGGTTACCGCTTTCAGGTGAAGCAACAGTACAGTGAGTGGGTCGGCAAATTATGGGAGGAAAAACCGCAGCGTTATTCCCGTGCCTTGCTGGAAACCATATCCATCATTGCCTACCGGCAGCCTATCACTCGCGGCGAAATCGAAAAAATCCGTGGTGTTGCCGTAAGCACCAACATCATCCGTACGCTGATGGAACGGGACTGGGTGCGTGTCGTGGGGCATCGTGATGTACCGGGCAAGCCGGCCATGTACGCAACAACACGGGAATTTCTTGATTACTTCAACCTGAAGAGCCTAGAAGAATTACCGACATTGTCAGAAGTGAAGGAACTGGAAGACCTGGAACCGGAGTTGTCCCTGGAAGAAGAGTCCCCTGAAAGTCGGGTCCTGGAATTCCCGAGTGCAGAGGACATGGAAGAGGAGTTCGATGTCCTCGACGAGGAAGAAGAAATGGCTGCTGCAATCGGCACCCGTCCTATCGAGGAAATCCTCGGTATCCAGGAAGAGGAAGAAGATGATCTGGACGACCTGGACGAGGACGATGTGGCCGATACCGCCAGTGAGCAGGACGATGCCGAAGCGTCTGCTGACAGCAATGAGCAGGCCGATAGTGATGCCGGGTCGGTTGC
>CAZROW010000017.1:0-30832 GCA_964601805.1 uncultured Enterobacteriaceae bacterium | reverse complement strand
CCGAAGCGTCTGCTGACAGCAATGAGCAGGCCGATAGTGATGCCGGGTCGGTTGCAGACGGCGAACAGGATGAACCTGTTTATGCGTCAAGTGATTCAGCCGGACCTGAAACTGTCGATGAACCGGCGTCTGGCGACACTGAAAACGATGCTGGCGATGAGCCCGGCGAAGACGAAGACAGAGAACAACGCCCGCCGGAATAATCACTCCTGACGGACATTTCGTGAGAAATCAACGTGGACGAAAAATTACAGAAAGTACTGGCCAGGGCGGGTTTTGGCTCGCGCCGGGAAATGGAAACCTGGATCAGCGCAGGCCGTGTCATGGTCAATGGCAAAGTGGCTACGCTCGGCGACAGGGTGGATGCCGACGACGCCATCCTGGTTGATGGCAAGAAACTGGCCGCCAAATCACCCGCAGAAGTTCCCCAACGTGTCCTGCTGTACAACAAGCCCCTGGGTGAAGTCTGTACCCGCAACGATCCCGAAAACCGCAAAACCGTGTTCCAGGCCTTGCCCGATGTACAACATGCCCGCTGGGTGGCTATTGGCCGCCTGGATATCAATACCAGTGGCTTGTTGTTGTTTACCACTGACGGGGAGCTGGCCAACAAGCTGATGCACCCCTCGACACAGATTGAGCGTGAATATGCGGTCAGGGTACTGGGTGAAGTTACCCCGGAGATGGTCCAGGCAATGCACAAGGGGGTGATGCTGGAAGACGGCATGGCCCGGTTTACCGACATCCAGTATTTTGCCGGTGAAGGCGCCAATCACTGGTACCACGTGGTACTCATGGAAGGGCGCAACCGCGAAGTCAGGCGTTTGTGGGAATCCCAGGGCGTGAAGGTCAGCCGCCTGAAGCGCGTCCGCTATGGCAATATCTTCATTCCCAGCGAAATCACCGTCGGCAGATATTGCGAGCTTGGCGGCAAGGAAATCAAGGCGCTGTACCAGCTGGCCGGCCTGGACTACCGTCCGGCGAAGAAACCCTTGCTGCGACGTAAATCCGGCGGCGGCAAATCCCGCACGCCTTCAGCAGGAAAGACCGGGCGTCGCCCCAGCTCCCGCTCCAGTAAAAGCAAAAAATGACCCCACTGGAAATCTCCACTGATCGTGACAGGCTGGATGTTGACATGATCTATGGTGTGCTCAGTGAGTCCTATTGGGCCAGGGGGCGGCAGCAAGATGTCGTCCAGACCAGCATCAACAACTCCCTGTGTTTCGGTGCCTACCTTGATGGCAGGCAAGTAGGTTTTGCCCGGGTGATCACCGATTACGCGGTATTCGGCTATGTGGCTGATGTGTTTGTCCTGGATGACTACCAGGGCAGGGGCTATGCCAGGCAACTGCTTCAGGCCATTGTGGACCACCCGGATGTCCAGGGTCTCAAATTACTCATGCTGGCGACCAGGGATGCCCATGGTCTTTATGAACAGTTCGGTTTTGAGCTGATGCCGGGATCGGACAAGGTCATGACCCTGTTTGCCATCAAGGACGACGGCTGAGAGGAGATTTTTTCTCCTGGCCTTTCATTACTCCTGCGCAGAAAACGCTTTACCATTTTCACTCAGGCTGTCTTTTCCCATCAGGTACAGGTACACAGGCACCAGGTCTTCCGGTTGTGCCAGTGTTGCGGGGTCTTCTGCCGGAAAAGCCGCCTTGCGCAGGGGGGTGGCGCAGGGTCCCGGATTGACCGTGTTAACCCGTATGTTCGACGTTTTCTCCAGTTCCAGGAACAGGGACTGCACAAAGGCCTCGAGGCCATGCTTGGCCGCCGTGTATGCGCTGCTGTAGGCAAAAGCTTCACGTCCTGCCGTGGATGAGCTGAAGATAACGGAGGCTTCCCCGGCCTGTTGTAACAGCGGCAGGCAATATTTTGTCAGGGCAAACGGGGCAGAAAGATTGACCATCAGGGTTTTATGCCATTGTTCCAGGGTTTGCATCTGGAAGGGCATCAGCGCGCCCATGTATCCGGCATTGTTGACCAGGCCATCGAGACGGCCGAACTCCTTGTGAATACTGTTGGCCAGTTCGATGTATTGTTCATCGCCGGCTTTTTCCAGGTCCAGGGGCGTGATGGCCGGTTCATTGCCACCGGCATTTTCTATCTCGTCGTAGACTGCTTCCAGTTTGGCCACATCCCTGCCATGCAGGATCAGTGTTGCGCCGGCTTCGGCATAAGCCAGGGCAATGGCGCGCCCGATACCTGAGCTGGCACCGGTGACCAGAATAACCTTGTCCCTGAGCAATTCGGGCGGGGCCTGGTATTCAAACACTGTCAAATCTCCTTATTGGTCAGGCTTTGCCTGGTGGTCGAGATGGTCAAGAATCTCGTTGGGATGGTTGATGATGATGTCGGCGTTCCAGGTATCGATGGGGTGTTCCTCAGGTATATAACCCCAGCGCACCGCGATACTGGTTGCACCGGCACTGGCCGCTGCCTGGACGTCCTTCGGGTGATCGCCCACGTAAAGCACATTGTCCGGATCGCATTCCAGTTTGCTGCACGCCAGGAGTATGCCTTCCGGATCCGGCTTGCGTTCACTGACATGGTCTGCACAGACCACTACCTGGCTTTTCTGTAAGGCCGGGATACTCTCCACCAACGGATCGGTAAAACGACTTGGCTTGTTGGTGACTATTCCCCAGGGGGCAGACTTGCTGTTCAGTGCCTCAAGCATGCTGGTTACGCCGGGAAAAAGTTCACATTCTGTCTGTGGAATACGTGCCTGGTAACGATCCAGTAATTCGGCCAGCAGGTCGTTGAAAGTCGGGTCGGATTCTGTGATACCAAAACCAAGCATGATCATGGCACGGGCACCACTGCTGACCGTGTTGCGCATTTGCTGAGAACTGACCGGTGGTTTGCCATAACTGGCAAGCTGGCTGTTCAGAATGCCGGTGAAGTCGCGTTCGGTATCAAGCAGGGTGCCATCAAGGTCAAACAATACGGTTTTGGTCACGGCCGGTTTCTCTTCTCTATCCTGTTCAGGGCAGGGTTTACTGCCGGACCAGGTACATCAGGTAATTGACATCCACATCGTCGCCCAGACGGTATTTGCGGGTCAGTGGATTATAGGTCATACCCTTGAGTTCCCTGAGCTCAAATCCTGACTGCCTGGCCATGGCACTGAGTTCGGAGGGACGAATGAATTTTGCGTAATCGTGAGTACCACGTGGCAACAGGCGCAGAATGTACTCGGCACCCAGTATGGCAAACAGGTAGGACTTGGGGTTTCTGTTGATCGTTGATACAAACAGGTGCCCACCGGGTTTGAGCATACGGTGGCAGGCATTGAGCACGGAGGCCGGATCAGGCACGTGTTCAAGCATTTCCAGGCAAGTGATGACTGAGAAGGCATGCTCGTGGGTGTCGGCAAAATCCTCGGCACTGGCCTGCTGGTAGTCAACTTCGAGGTTGCTTTCGAGCAGGTGAAGCCTGGCAACACCCAGGGGTGCCTCGCCCATGTCTATGCCGGTGACGTTGGCACCACGATGCGCCATGGCTTCGGAAAGAATGCCGCCGCCACAGCCGACATCCAGTACATCCTCTCCGGCCAGGTTGATGTGGCTGTCGATAAAGCCCATGCGCAGCGGGTTGATTTCGTGCAGGGGCCTGAATTCGCTGTTGCGATCCCACCAGCGATTGGCCAGGGCTTCAAACTTGGCAATTTCGGCGTGATCAATATTTCGTGTCGACGATTCGTGGTTGGCAGCTTTATCGTGCAAGGTATGACTGGTCATCTTCAAGGTTTGTTGGGCGTGAGGGGTGCAGACTACCTGATTTTTTCAGCCCAGTCGCGGGCCGTGGCGATCAGGGCATCGGTATCCAGGGTAAGCAGCCTGCCATTTTCCACATTCAGTTTACCGTTCACCCAGACATGGCTGACCTGGTTGCCCTGGGCACTGTAAACCAGTGTGGACACGGCATCGTAGACGGGCTGGCAATTCAGCTGGCCAAGATCCACGGCAACACAATCGGCCAGTTTGCCGACCTCCAGGGTCCCCAGGCTGTCTTCACGCCCAAGTGCCCGTGCGCCGTTAATGGTGGCCATGGCCAGCGAGTCCCAGGCGGAAGTGGCCCTAGCATCCTCGACACAGGCTTTGCCAAAAAGGGTGGCAAGGCGCATTTCATTGATCATGTTGAGTTCGTTGTTCGATGCGGCACCATCTGTCCCCAGGCACAGGTTGATGCCGGCATCCAGAATAGCCTGTGTGCGGCAAATACCGCTTGCCAGCCCGGCATTGGAGGCAGGGCAGTGCACGATAGTGGCACCGGCATCGGCAAGCAGGGTAATTTCATCATCCAGGAGTTGTGTTGCATGGACGCATTGAAGCAGCTGTGACAACAGCCCCAGGTTGTTCAAGCGTTCAAGGGGACGCATACCGTTATTGGTCTGGGCAAGCGCGACTTCGGCGGCATTTTCATGGACATGGATATGAATGGGAATTTCCAGCTCATTGGCCAGCATGGAAATCTTCTGCAATGGCTCATCAGAGACGGTATAGGGTGCATGGGGGCCGAAGGCGACCTGGACGTGGCCGTTGTTCTTGTAACGGTCATTCAGGTCCGTGGCCTTGCGGATATATTCTTCGGCATCCTGGGCGAATACCGTGGGAAAATCGAGAATCGGGGATGCCAGTTGCACGCGTATGTTGGCATCAAGCGCAACACGGGCAACTTCATCTGGAAAGAAGTACATGTCCGTGAAAGCCGTGGTACCACTGCGCAGCATCTCGGCAATAGCCAGTGCGGCTCCATCGCGGACAAACTCCTCGCTGACCCACTTGCCTTCAGCCGGCCAGATCTTTTCTTCCAGCCAGGATTGCAGGGGCATGTCATCGGCATAACCGCGAAGCAGTGCCATGGGTGAATGACCATGGGCATTGATCAGGCCTGGAATGAGGACCTGGTTGGGCAGGTCGATTTCCCGCCGGGCTGTACACTGTTTTTGGAGGGTTTCTGCCGGGCCGATGGCGATGATTTCATGGTCCCTGATTGCCAGGCTGTGAGCCTTGAGAACAAGCCCTTTTTCAGTCATCGGCACCAGCCATTCGGGGTGGATGAGAAAGTCCGCTTCAAAGGGCCCGGAAGGGCTTTCTGGCAATGTCATAATTGACTGATTTTCCATGGATTATTTGCAAAAAACGCAGTATACAGATTATTGCTGTTTACGGGTAGTTTTGCTGTTATCTGAAGGCTTTTTTTGCTAGAATTTCAGCCTATTATAGGGCCTGAAAAGCAGGTAAAAAGCATTCAAAAATTGGGGATCATCAAGGGGACTCAAAACGGTTTCGGATCACACCGAAATTGCGCTTTTTTACCCGTTAAAGATTGCGGGAATCGGCCTGACGGCCCTCAGCAGGCAGCACACCCAATGCATCATCCCGTTTTCTGCGACCCACTTACCAGGTCGTTTCAGGATTGCCATATTCCGAATAATTCAGGGCCTGCTATTAACGCGGTTTTCATCACAGCAGGCCATAGCCCAGCAGATTAGCCAGGACAGTTAGGAAGCAAGATATATGACAGACCAGCAGGAACCGATCCAGTCAGTCGCCATTGAAAGCGAGATGCGGCAGTCTTACCTCGATTACGCCATGAGTGTCATCGTGGGCAGGGCGCTGCCCGATGTCAGGGACGGTTTGAAGCCTGTCCACAGGCGTGTCCTGTTCGCCATGAGCGAGCTGAATAACGACTGGAACAAGCCGTACAAGAAGTCGGCCCGTGTCGTGGGTGATGTCATTGGTAAGTACCATCCACATGGTGACTCTGCGGTGTACGAAACCATCGTGCGTATGGCCCAGGATTTCTCCATGCGCTACACGCTGGTCGATGGCCAGGGTAACTTCGGTTCTGTAGACGGTGATTCGGCAGCAGCCATGCGTTACACAGAAATTCGCATGGACAAGATTGCCCACGAATTGCTGGCCGACCTGGAAAAGGAGACTGTCGACTTTTCCGAAAACTATGACGGCACGGAACTGATTCCCGACGTACTTCCCACCAAGGTGCCCAATCTCCTGGTCAACGGGTCCTCCGGTATCGCCGTGGGGATGGCCACTAATATTCCGCCGCACAACCTGGGCGAAGTCATTGACGGCACCATTGCCCTGATGGGTAATCCGGACCTGGAAGTGGATGACCTCATGGAATATATCCACGGGCCGGATTTCCCGACTGCCGCCACGATCAGTGGCCGTGCCGGGATCATCATGGCGTACCGTACCGGGCGCGGCAAAATCTATATCAGGGCCAAGACCGAGATAGAAGAAAAAGACAATGGTCGACAGACCATTATCGTGACTGAAATCCCATACCAGTTGAACAAGGCCAGGCTGATCGAACGTATTGCCGAACTGGTCAAGGAGAAAAAGCTCGAAGGCATTTCAGAACTGCGCGACGAGTCTGACAAGGACGGCATGCGTATCGTGATTGAACTGCGCAAAGGGGAAGTGCCTGATGTGGTGCTGAATAATCTCTATGCCCAGACATCAATGCAGATGGTTTTTGGCATCAACATGGTGGCCCTGGTTGACGGGGAACCCAAGACCCTCAACCTGAAGGAAATCATCCAGGCCTTCATTCGTCACCGCCGTGAGGTGGTTACACGCAGAACAACCTATTTGCTGAGAAAGGCCCGTGAGCGTGGTCATATCCTCGAGGGACTGGCTGTTGCCCTGGGCAATATTGATGAAGTGATCGAACTCATCAAGAGTTCACCCAGTTCTGCCGAAGCCAAGGAAAAACTGCTTGCCCGCACCTGGGTCTCCAAGGGCGTGGAAGCCATGTTGGCAGATGCCGGCCCGGATGCCTGCCGCCCCGATGACTTGCCTGAAGAGATGGGCCTGCATGATGGCCATTACAAACTGTCACCAGAACAGGCCCAGGCCATCCTGGAATTACGCCTGCACCGATTGACCGGACTGGAACAGGAAAAACTGATCAGTGATTATGCCGACCTGATTCGCCAGATTGGCGAGTTCCTGGAAATCCTCGGTAATACCGAACGCCTGATGGAAGTTATTCGCGAGGAACTGGAAGCCATCAAGGAAGAGTACAACGATGATCGCCGTACTGAAATTACCAGTTCCACACACGACCTGACGGTGGAAGACCTGATTACCGAAGAGGACAGGGTGGTCACTATTTCCAAGGGCGGTTATGCCAAGAGCCAGCCGCTGACGGATTACCAGGCCCAGCGCCGTGGTGGCATGGGCAAGGCAGCCGCTTCCGTCAAGGAAGAGGATATTGTCGAACACCTGCTGGTGGCCAGTAGCCACGACACCCTGCTGTGCTTTACCAGTGCCGGCAAGGTGTTCTGGCTCAAGGTGTTCCAGATTCCACTGGCTTCGCGTACATCACGAGGCAAACCGATTGTGAATATCCTGCCGCTTGATGAGGGTGAAAGTATCACCAGCATGCTGCCCATTCGGGAATATGAAGAAGGGAAGTTCATCTTCATGGCCACCGCCAGCGGCACGGTCAAGAAAACACCACTGGAAAACTTTTCCCGCCAGCGCAGTGTCGGCCTGATTGCCATCGAACTGGCAGAGGGTGATGTGCTGGTGAAAACTGCTGTCACTGACGGCACCAAGGATGTCATGTTGTATTCCAGCTCGGGCAAGGTGGTTCGCTTCAAGGAAAGTGATGTCCGTGCCATGGGACGAACTGCCCGTGGTGTCCGTGGTATTCGCCTGGACGGTGACCATCACATGGTCGATATGATCATTCCGGAACCCGATGGACAGATTCTGGCCGTGAGTAAAAACGGATACGGCAAACGCACGGTCGTCACCGAGTTCCCGGTGAAGGGGCGAGGTGGTAAAGGCGTTATCGGTATCCAGGCCAGTGACCGCAACGGTGCCATTGTCGGCGCCCTGCAGGTCTTTGCCGGTGACGAGATCATGCTCATTAGTGACAAGGGTACGCTGGTACGCACACGTTGTGATGAAGTGTCGTCTCAGGGCAGGGCCACCCAGGGTGTGCGCCTGATCAAACTCAAGGAAGGTGAGTCACTGGTGGGTGTTGCCCGCGTAGAAGAACCTGAAGAAGCGCCGGAAATAATTGGCGAGAACTCAACGCCGGAATCCGGTGAACAGGCAGCTCCTGCCGGTGAACAGGTGCCGGGTGAACAGGATGATCAGGGCGCACCGGAAGGAACGCCCGAAGATTCTCCTGAAGACGATGACTGAGGTAACTTCCGCTGACCGGGTTGCATACCTTGGACCGGAAGGTACCTACTCCCACGCAGCCATGCTCAAGTATTTTGGCCCCGGCCAGAATGCTGTTCCCGTGGATGAGATTCCCACCGTATTCAGTCACCTTGAATCCGGTGATTGTGCCTATGGCCTGGTGCCGATAGAAAACTCTACCGAGGGATCGGTAACGCAAACCCTGGACTGTTTTGGTGCCAGCTCGCTCAATATCGTGGGTGAAGTCATGCTGCGTATTGAACATTGCCTGTTGGCAAGCAAGGCCACGATTGAATCGGGTATTACGCGCATCATTTCCCACCAGCAGTCCCTGGGCCAGTGCCGACACTGGCTTGAAGACAATTATGCCGACGTGGAAAAGGTATCACTGTTCAGTAATGCCGATGCCGCCAGGTCAGCCGTCAGTCAAACAGGCCTGGCAGCCATTGCCGGTAAAACTGCTGCGAGTATCTACGGCCTGGAAATACTTAACGAAAATATTGAAGATGTGCATGACAATACCACCCGTTTCGTTGTCCTGAGCAAGGGTGATTTGCCTGACCCGACAGGGCAGGACAAAACGTCACTGATATTGTCCATCCGCAATGAACCGGGCAGTCTGTTCAATGCCCTGGAGTCATTCAAGATTCATGCAGTTAACCTGATCAAGCTGGAATCACGCCCCTCGAGAAAGGAGGCCTGGTCATATTCCTTTTATGTGGATATTGACGGGCACAGGGATGATCCCAATATTGCCGCTGCCCTGTCTGATGTGGCAGAGCATGTTCTGGAATACCGGGTACTGGGTTCCTATCCGGCCGCAGTCAGTGAATAGTGTATGTCCAGACTCCTTGCCAACAAGAAAGTCGTCATTATCGGACCGGGCCTGATAGGCGGTTCAGTAGCGCGAGGGCTTGCCCAACAGAAACTGGATTGCGAAGTGACGGTGGTCGGGCGCAACGAAAATGTGCTCAGGGATATTGTTGCTGACGGCAATGCTTCCGGTTACAGCACAGATATCAAGAAGGCCTGCGAGAACGCCGACCTTGTCCTCGTCGCAGTTCCCAGCCTGACGGTTGAAGCCGTGCTTGCCGAAATCGGCGACACCAGTGCCGTGGTAACTGATGCAGCCAGTGTCAAAGGTGAAGTCATCGGTGCTGCCAGGCGTGTCTTTGGGGAGGTTCCTGCCAACTTTGTTCCGGGCCACCCCATTGCCGGCTCCGAGCACAGTGGCTACACGGCGTCTTTTCCGGCACTGTTTCATGGCAAGAAGGTCATCCTGACACCGCTTGATAATACCGATGCAGCCGCGGTTGAACTTGTTACCGCCCTCTGGGAAATGCTCGGCGCCGAGGTCTTGCAGATGGATGTGCCACAACATGATGCGGTGCTTGCTGCAACGAGTCACTTGCCACACCTGCTGGCCTTTGCGCTGGTGGATACCCTCTCGCAGCAGGGCGCCAGCGAGGAAATTTTTCGCTATGCCGCCGGTGGCTTTCGTGACTTTACCCGTATCGCTTCCAGTGACCCTCAAATGTGGCATGATATTTTTCTGGCCAATGGAGAGCCCACGGTCACTGTGCTGGATGACTATATTGAAAACCTGTACCGCCTGCGTAAGGTGATACAGGAAAAGGATTCGGCCGAGTTGATGACCACGTTTACCCGTGCCAAAGAGTCGCGGGACCGGTTCCTGGAATTGCTTGCTGCTGGCGGTGCAACCGACAAGCAATCCCCCTGAACCGGAATACTGGTCACTCCCGCTGCCGGTCACAACATCAATAACCAGATTGCGCCACATACATTTAATCGAAGATACCAGGTAACTATGTCAGATCTTGTTTTTACAGTTCAGCCGGGCGGTTGTCTCAAAGGTGAACTCAGGGTGCCGGGAGACAAGTCCATCTCCCATCGCTCCATCATGCTGGGCGCCATTGCCGAGGGCGAAACAACCGTGGAGGGATTCCTGGAAGGCGAGGACAGCCTTGCCACCTTGCAGGCCTTTCGAGATATGGGTGTATCCATTGAGGACGTGGTTGATGGCAGAACCCGAATCAAGGGGGTCGGGCTGCACGGGTTGTCAGCACCTTCAGCACCGTTGTACCTGGGAAACTCCGGAACCTCCATGCGCCTGTTGTGCGGTTTGCTGGCCGCCCAGGATTTTTCCAGCACATTGACGGGCGATGAATCCCTGTCCGGCAGGCCCATGGGGCGTGTGGCAGATCCACTGCGCAACATGGGAGCCAATATCACTTTGAGAGAAGGTGGATTGGCACCCATCGACATTGCACCGGCCAAACTGCACCCGCTTGTCTACGATATGCCGGTAGCCAGCGCCCAGATCAAGTCTTGCCTGATCCTGGCATCCCTGTATACGGATCCCGCTGATGGCAGCACCGAGATACTGGAACCGGCACCATGCCGGGATCACACTGAACGCATGCTGCGCGGCTTCGGTTATCCGGTGGAGACTGATGGCGTGAGAATCAGTATCAGCGGTGGCGGACGACTCACCGGTTGCCACATTGACGTGCCCTCCGATATCAGCTCTGCGGCATTTTTCCTGGTGGGTGCCAGTATTGCCGAAGGCTCGGATATCCTGCTGCAGCATGTGGGCATCAATCCGACCCGTATCGGGGTGATCAATATCCTGCAAGCCATGGGGGCGGACATCAGCCTGGAAAACCAGGGGGAGGCCGGGGGTGAACCGGTCGCCGACATTCGTGTCCGCTATGCTCCCCTGCGGGGAATAGACATCCCTGTTGACCAGGTACCCCTTGCGATAGATGAATTTCCTGCCCTGTTTATTGCTGCCGCCTGCGCCGAGGGCACCACGGTCCTGCGTGGTGCTGAAGAGTTGCGGGTGAAGGAAAGCGACCGCATCCAGGTTATGGCTGACGGCCTGGACACCCTGGGTGTCAAACACCGTGTGACCCCGGATGGCATAGTGATAGAAGGGGGAAATGGTTTTGGCGGGGGACATATCAACAGCCACGGGGATCACCGCATAGCCATGGCCTTCACCATGGCAGGGCTGAGGGCGAAAAAGCCCGTCATCATCCACGATTGCCATAACGTGGCCACATCATTTCCAGGCTTCTGTGACCTGGCTTCAACCGCAGGCAGCACCTTGCAGGCCGCAGAACAGCAGGAAGACTGACCATGGCCGACTCAGCTCCCGTGATCACTATTGATGGCCCCAGTGGCACGGGCAAGGGCACGATCAGCCAGCGCGTGGCAGAACTCCTGGACTGGCACCTGCTGGACAGTGGTGCCCTGTACCGGGTGGTTGCTGTCGGCATCCAGGCAAATAATATAAACTCGAGCAATATCAAAGAGATATGCGATTTTGCCAGTAGTATGGACGTGGTCTTTTCCAGTGAATTCGAAGGTTCTATTACCCTGAATGGCAAGGAAATCTCGGCGCAGGCACGGCTGGAAGAAACCGCCGATGCGGCTTCAATCGTGGCCGCCATTCCTGAAGTGCGCCAGGTCTTGTTGCAACGCCAGCGGGATTTTTGCCAGCTTCCCGGACTGGTTGCTGATGGACGGGATATGGGGACCGTGGTTTTCCCTTCTGCGGGGCTAAAAATATACCTCACAGCCAGTCCTGAAGAACGGGCGCAAAGGCGATATAAGCAGTTGATAAATAAGGGGGTTAGTGTTAATCTGCGCGCCCTTTTGCAGGATATCGCAAGCCGGGACGAGCGTGATGCCAACAGGGCAGTTTCTCCACTTCGACCAGCTGAGGATGCGGTTGTCATTGATACGACCACCCTGACGATCGAACAGGTACTTGAAAAAGTCCTCTCGGAAATCAGGATAAAGTACCCCGAAGCGATCACCCGGGCCTGAGCTTGCTCACCAGGAACAGGTCGTAAAAGAACCCCGCCGGTACAGGTGCCAGCCAAACCTGTGACGAGCGGTAATTTTAATTTGACCCGTGTGGGCTGGAGCACGGCAGGCAGAAACAGCACGATATTCCAGGTTGTTGTTTTTGCAGGATCAGGAAACTTATATGAGCGAAAGCTTTGCAGAACTCTTTGAACAGAGTTTAAAAGATATTGATATGAAACCCGGTTCCATCGTGACCGGAACCATTGTGGACATTGACTCTGAATGGGTCACTGTCAATGCGGGCCTGAAGTCCGAAGGTGTCATCGAACGCAGGGAGTTTGTTGACGACGGTGGTGAATTTACACTGCAGGTTGGTGATGAGGTCAAGGTTGCACTTGATGCTGTTGAAGACGGCTTTGGCGCAACCAAGTTATCTCGTGAAAAAGCCAAACGTGCAGAATCCTGGATGGTACTCGAGCAGGCCTTTGAAAAAGACGAGCCTGTCATCGGTGTCATCAATGGCAAGGTCAAGGGTGGCTTTACAGTTGATGTAAACACCATTCGTGCCTTCCTTCCCGGTTCCCTGGTCGACGTACGCCCCGTACGTGAAGTTGACCATCTGATGAACAAGGAACTGGAATTCAAACTGATTAAACTGGATCAGAAACGCAACAACGTAGTCGTTTCACGTCGTGCCGTGCTCGAGTCAGTCAATACAGCCGAGCGTGACGAACTGCTGGCCAACCTCCAGGAAGGTCAGAACGTCAAGGGCGTGGTCAAGAACCTTACCGATTACGGTGCCTTCGTAGACCTCGGTGGTGTCGATGGCCTGTTGCATATCACTGACATGTCCTGGAAGCGCATCAAGCATCCAAGCGAAATCGTCAATGTTGGCGATGAGATTGATGTGAAAGTGCTCAAGTTTGACCGTGAGCGCAACCGCGTATCACTTGGCCTGAAACAGCTGGGTGAAGATCCGTGGATAGAAATCAAGAACCGTTACCCGGAAAACACCCGCGTCAAGGCCGTTGTTACCAACCTGACAGACTACGGTTGTTTTGCCGAACTGGAAGAGGGTGTCGAAGGCCTGGTTCACGTATCCGAAATGGACTGGACCAACAAGAACATTCACCCATCCAAGCTGGTTCAGCTGGGTGATGAAGTCGAAGTCATGATCCTGGATATCGATCAGGAACGTCGTCGTATTTCTCTTGGCCTGAAACAGTGCCAGCAGAATCCATGGGATGTCTTCGCCGAGAAGTTCAAGAAAGGCGACCGTATTTCCGGCAATATCAAGTCAATCACTGACTTCGGTATCTTCATTGGCCTGGAAGGTGACATTGATGGACTCGTCCATCTGTCCGACATCAGCTGGGATGAGCCCGGTGAACAGGCGGTTCGCCAGTACACCAAGGGCGACAAGCTTGATACAGTCATCCTGTCCATTGACCCGGAACGCGAGCGTATTTCACTTGGTATCAAACAGCTCTCCGATGATCCTTTCGCCAACTTTGCTGGTCAGAATGAAAAGAACAGCATCGTGAAAGGCACTGTCAGGTCAGTGGATGCCAAAGAAGCCATTGTGGACCTGGCGGAAGGTGTGGAAGGTGTGCTGAAAGCCTCTGAAATCAGCCGTGACCGGGTCGAAGATGCCCGTAACGCTATCAGCGAAGGTGAAGAAGTCGAACTGATGGTGATTGGTGTCGATCGCAAGAACCGCGTCATCAGCCTGTCCATCAAGGCCAGGGAAATTGCTGAAGAAAAAGGTGCAGTTGAAGAGCATAAGAAACAGGCTACTTCAGCCGCTCCAACGACTGTTGGTGACTTGCTGAAGTCCCAGTTGGACACTCAGAACGACGCTCAAAAGGACGATGAGTAGTCGCACATCGCTGTGATGTGAACCCTGTCTGTAAACATTTGTGAAGGATGAGTCATGACTAAATCAGAACTGATAGATCAGATAGTCTCAAAGCAAAGCCAGCTATCAGCTAAAGATGTTGAGCTTGCCGTAAAGGCGATTCTTTCTTATATGTCTGAGGTTCTGGCAGAAGGTGGCCGGATTGAAATCAGGGGCTTTGGCAGTTTTTCCCTGCATTACCGGGCACCCAGGGTCGGACGTAATCCGAAAACCGGCGAACCAGTGGAACTTACTGGCAAGTATGTTCCTCATTTCAAGCCGGGCAAAGAGTTGCGCGACAGGGTTAACAACAGCATGAACGAGCAAAGTCCTGTCCAGTTTCCAGAGTAACACTGGTCAGTAACTGAAGACGGCAGCTTTTGTTTACGGAAGCTGCCGTTTTTTTTCCTACGGATAACTCCTTCGTGTAAGGTTTCGACCGTGAAAGGTTTGGTTCGCTTAATCACATTCCTGATTTTCGTCGGCATCATATTGCTGGCCTTCCTGTTTGCTGTAAATAACACCACAGAGGTCAGTTTATGGCTGGGGACAACCTTGCCACCGATGGGTGCAGGTGTCCTGGTTATCTGTGCCTTTATCACCGGTGGTATCCTGGGATTACTGCTTGGTCTCGGTATTTTCAGGCAGTTACGGTATAAACTGAAAATCAGGCAACTCGAAACCCGACTGGAAAAATCCGGTGATACCGCAACTGAAGGTCAACATACCAATCGCAAAGGCTAGAGCGTAAATCTCACATGGAAGGTAGCGTTACCTCAAATATTCTGTTGTATGTGCTGTTGCTAGTCACCCTGGCTGCAGGCTGGTGGCTTGGCAGGCGCAGTCGACGTTCCGGCCTGGCGCCCGGACGTAACAAGTCAGGATCCAGTCCATCCAGGGATTATTTTATCGGCTTGAACTACCTGCTTAACGATGAACCCGACGATGCCATTGATATATTTATCCAATCCCTGGAAATCAACTCTTCCACCCTGGAAACTCATATGGCACTGGGCACCCTGTTGCGTCGACGTGGCAAGGTTGACCGTTCCATTACGGTCTACCAGGACCTGCTGGGGCAAAGTGGCTTTTCTGCTGATGAGCTGAACGAGATCAAAATCAACCTGGTGCAGAGTTATATCTCTGCAGGTCTGCTGGATCGGGCCGAACACCTGCTGGAGGAACTGCGCACTGCCAAAACCAGCATCAAGCGCAAGGCCCTGGTGCAGTCAGCCCATGTCTACCAGCTTGAAAAAGACTGGCAGGATGGCGTTGATGTGCTCATGGAGCTGCTGAAAGTCTGCGACCCGGCCAAGCGTGTCGAGTACCAGCACCTGGCATCCCATTTTTACTGTGAACTGGCGGAAATCGAGCTGGATAACCAGCATATGTCCCAGGCCCGTGAATACCTGCAACAGGCCGTCAACCTGGACAAGGGGAATGTCAGGGTCAGTATTTTACGTGGCAAGCTGGAACAGCTTTGTGGAAATTACAGTGAAGCCATCAGGTATTACCTGCAGGTCAAAAAACAGGATCCTGTTTTCATGGCCGATGTGTTTTTTCCCCTGATCGACAGTTACCGCAAGGCCGGCAAGGAAAAAGCACTGCATAAATTTATCGAAAGCTGCATGGAGCAGGAAAACAATGCCACGGTTCTTCTTGGCCTTGCCGATTACCTGGAACAGGAAAAAGGCAAGGCGGCGGCAAGTGACTTTCTGATGCAGCGCCTTGAGCACAAGTCGTCGCTGCGCCTGTTGCTGCAGGCTCTTGTCATGAAAGCTGACCTGGAAGAAACCAGCTCTCCTGAACTCGAGGCCTGTCGACGGGTGCTGGGAGATTACATCGACAGCAAGGCACAGTACTGTTGTGACAATTGCGGTTTTGAACTGAAGAGCCTGCACTGGCATTGTCCCAGTTGCTTGCGTTGGGGCAGTGTAAAGCACGTGATGGGTATACTTGGGGAATAACGCAGGCCCTCATACAAACAGGAGAGTAAAAACGTAATGAAGATAGACAAACCGGTTATCGTGGCCCTGGATTTTCCCAATGCGGAAACCGCAATGGCACTTGCAGAGCGGCTGGATCCTTCATTATGCCGGGTCAAGGTAGGCAAGGAGCTCTTTACCCGTTCAGGGCCACAACTGGTCAGGCAACTGGTTGCCATGGGTTTTGATGTTTTCCTGGACCTGAAGTATCACGATATTCCCAATACCGTTGCCGGCGCGGTGGCTGCAGCTGCAGACCTGGGCGTCTGGATGGTCAATGTCCATGCCAGCGGTGGCAGGGCCATGATGGAAGCAGCCCGCAAGGCCTTGCCCGAGGATGGCAAGACACTGCTGATTGCCGTTACCGTTCTCACCAGTATGGGCCAGGAAGACCTGGCGGAAATCAATGTGCCTGTCAGTCCCGATGAACAGGTCGTGGCACTAGCATCACTCACCCGGGACAGTGGGCTGGATGGTGTCGTGTGCTCTGCGAAAGAAACCACTGTACTGCGGGAGAAGCTTGGCGATGATTTCTTGCTGGTGACACCGGGCATCAGGCCGGCAGGCGACAGCGTGAATGATCAAAAACGCGTCATGACACCTGCCCAGGCTATTGCCAGTGGCAGCAATTACCTGGTCATAGGGCGCCCGGTCACCCAGGCTGACGACCCCACAGAAAAATTGCGGGCCATCATGGCCGAGATAGCTTCTGCTTGAAGGAGTACCAGAGGCAGCAATTTCTGAATTCTCTGCTACATTGACCTTGGCAGCGAACTGGCTGTCAAACTGACAATTTAACGTTGCAAGGAGGCAGTGTGATGAAAAGCAGTGGTAAAAAACTCATGGCGACTAGCGTCGCCGATTCCATGAAAGCAGTTCTGTTTGCGGTGATGATGGTGTTCGCCTGCACCGGAATGGCGCAGGATATACAGGATCAGGGTACAGAACTGACTCCTGTAGAAACCGAGCAGGTCAATATCAACCATGCAGATGCTGAAACTATCGCCAGGGTGCTCAGTGGCATTGGCAAGAGCAGGGCAGAGGCCATCGTCAGCTATCGCGAGGAGTTTGGTGATTTCCGGACCCTGGATGAACTCATGATGGTCAGGGGAGTGGGAGAAGTCACTCTCAGGAACAATGAGGCAAGAATCAGTTTCGACTGAATACAACCTGAAAAAGGCGCCTGTGGCGCCTTTTTCATATCAGGACTGGACGCAGTTTTGTGTCACGGCGTGAATTTTGTCAGAATGCACCGGTTTGTTTCATGACATCCCTGCCTGGTCGGCATAATGACAGACTACCTTATTCTGCCTTTTACCTTTGTACTGTCATTTATGGCATGTCGAGGGGTTATTCATTTTTCCAGAAAACTCCAGTGGCTGGATCATCCCAACAGCCGTAGTTCCCATGATTCACCGACCCCCACTGGCGGCGGTATAGGCATCGTGTTGAGTTTTAGCCTGGCTGTCCTGGTCGTTTTTGCCAATACAACGCCCGGTTTCAATCATTACCTGGTGTTGTTGTTCGGTTTACTGGTGGCAGCTATCGGGTTTGTCGATGACCTGTTCAGCCTGGGAATCTGGTCACGTATTTCCGTTCAGTGCCTGGCAATAGCCGGGGCCCTTGCCGTCATGGGGGTGCCGGCAATACAGATCTACACTGTGGTCATTCCACCAGGGTTGATAACGGTGGCGCTGGCCGGATTCTGTTTTCTCTGGTTCATCAACCTGTTCAATTTCATGGACGGTATAGACGGGCTCGCCGCTGCCGAAACCTTGTTTATCAGCCTGGCCCTGTTTGCCTTGAGCAGGACAAATGAAAACCCTGAACTGGCCTACTTTATCCTGCTTCTGGCTGCTGCGGTATCCGGCTTTATGCTGCTGAACCTGGCACCGGCCAGGATTTTCATGGGTGATATTGGCAGTAATTTCCTGGGCTACCTGCTGGGCGTCATCATGCTTGCCGGTACGGTCAATGGCGTTACCTCAATCTGGACCTGTCTCATTCTTGCCGGTATTTTTATTATCGATGCGACCCTGACCCTGTTGTACCGCATGTACAGGGGAGAGAGGTGGTTTTATGCCCACCGCAACCACGCTTACCAACGAGCTGCTGACATGCTGGGCAGTCATGGCAAGGTGGTGGTTGCAGCCACCCTGATCAACCTGGTCTGGCTACTGCCTTTGGCAATAGCTGCCCACACCATTCCTGATCATGGTTTGTCCCTGACCCTGATAGCCTGGTTTCCACTGGGCCTGGTTGTCTGGTACCTGCAAAGACGAGTCGTTGCTCAACAATGACATTCTGATACTGATCTTAATTCTGTTTTAACAAGTTCCCGCTATTTTTACCTTTCCTGGTGACATCGCCCAAAAGTTGCCGATTACAATGTTTTACAACTTCAGGGCATGTAATTTGCATAATATCTAGAGTGTAGAGTGTAGAGTGTAGAGTCGATAGAGAGTCGGTAGTTAGCCGATAGTCGGGTGCGGCTATTTTCACGGAATTGGAAAACCAAAATGCCTGCCCTGGAGAGTGCAATAATGCCGGACTGCTGCCGGGGTCTCGTTCTGTGCTTCTCCAAGGCTGTAACATGATGAACTGGAACAGGGATATAACGGAATGAGTACTATGGAAAAGGATTACGAAAAACTGTTGGGCAGGAAGGTCATTAGCGCCGACAAAGCAACGTTAGCAACCTGTGTTAACAACAAGTCGATCCTGGTTACCGGTGCAGGAGGCTCCATCGGTACTGAAATCTGTCTGCAAATTGCCAGGTGTCATCCACACCATATCGTCCTTTTTGAAAGATCGGAGATTGCGCTTTACTCGGTTGAAAACGAGATCAGGGAGCTACTCGGTGATCGCCAGGATGGTGCGCATATCAAGATCGTGCCTGTACTGGGTTCGGTCAGAAACAAGAGGCTCGTGGAAAAGACCATCCAGCGCTACAAGGTCGATACGATCTATCATGCTGCCGCCTACAAGCAGGTACCCATGCTTGAAAAAAATATCATTGCCGGCATTCAGAACAATATATTTGGCACACTTGTTATGGCCAGGGCAGCCGAAAAGTGCCAGGTAAAGCATTTTATTCTCGTTTCCACAGACAAGGCCGTTCGGCCTTCCAGTATCATGGGGGCGACCAAACGAGTAGCAGAACAGGTGCTTCAGGCAATGAATCACAGGAAAAGCAGGACCTGCTTTGCGATGGTCCGGTTTGGCAACGTCCTGGGGTCCTCCGGATCCGTACTGCCCCTGTTTCGCAAGCAAATACTCAGTGGCGGGCCAGTTACCGTTACTCATCCCAGGGTAAGCCGTTTTTTCATGACGACACAGGAAGCTGCGTCTCTAGTTATACAGGCGGGAGCTCTCGCTCGGGGAGGGGAAGTCTTTATCCTGAATATGAGCAGCCCCATACGTATTGTTGATATTGCCCACAAAATGATCGAGTTGATGGGACGTTCAGTGTGCCAATGCCTTGCTGCCGATACCTGCCATTGTGAGGATGGCATCAAGATAAGCTATACCGGATTACGTGAAGGCGAAAAACTGACAGAGGAATTGCCCGGTGATCTATCTGTCACTGGTACACCGCATGGCAAGATACTTCGTGCCATGGAGGATTTTCGCCCCTGGCAGGCCCTGGAAATCCTCCTCGGGCGTCTCGAATTTGCCTGTCATGACATGGACCAGGCACTGGCGAAAGAGGTCCTGTTAGAAATGGTAGACATGCCGACGAGTGGAAATCTTCGACTCGCCTCACAGCCAGATACTGGTGATTACCTGATAAAAGATGCCCTGGACATGGAAGAGGGGGATTTGGTCACCGCCGTAAAACACTGAAAGAAACGCTCAGCAGGGAGGTGAAAAGTCGTAAAAGTTGAAAGCAGGCAGGTGGGGGGAAAATGGCTGCCCAACCTGGACTCGAACCAGGAACCAAGTGATTAACAGTCACCTACTCTACCATTGAGCTATTGGGCAGCAACTCAGGTATTTTTGAGAACGCGAATACTAATTACTAATGCCCGCCCGGTCAATACTCGGCGCCCAATTAATCCCCATCCCGTGACAGATTTTCTCTTTTGTCGCCTTTCTTCGTACAATGGCCTGTTTACCCCGAAACAGCCTGAATCATGGATAAAAAATTTCGCCTGGACGCCAAATTCGAGCCCGCCGGTGACCAGCCCGAGGCCATAGCGCAGTTACTGGAAGGCCTGGAGGACGGGCTGGCAGCCCAGACACTGCTGGGCGTGACCGGCTCCGGCAAGACCTTCACGATTGCCAATGTCATTGCCCGGTCCCAGCGTCCCACGCTGATCATGGCCCCCAACAAGACACTGGCAGCCCAGTTATACGGGGAGTACAAGGAGTTTTTCCCGGATAATGCCGTGGAATACTTCGTCTCCTACTACGATTACTACCAGCCAGAAGCCTACGTGCCGTCCTCGGATACCTATATCGAGAAGGATTCCTCGATCAACGACCATATCGAGCAAATGCGCCTGTCTGCCACCAAGTCCCTGCTGGAGAGGCGCGATGTCATCGTGGTGGCCACCGTTTCATCCATATACGGCCTGGGTGACCCGAGCATGTACCTGAATATGGTGCTGCACCTGAATGTGGGCGGCAAACTGGACCAGCGTGCCTTGCTGCGTCGGCTGGCTGAGCTGCAGTACAGTCGCAATGATATGGAACTTCACCGCTCGTCCTACCGGGTCAGGGGCGATGTGATCGATATTTACCCGGCAGAATCCGACGTCAACGCCATACGCATCGAGTTGTTTGATGATGAAATTGAAAGTCTGGCCTGGTTTGACCCCCTGACGGGCGAGGTGGTGCAGCGGGTGCCCAGGCTTACCGTGTTCCCGAAGTCCCATTACGTGACTTCCCGGGAACGCCTGCAAAATGCCGTGGAGCAAATCAAGGCCGAACTCCAGGAGCGCCTGGCCTACCTGGAAAAGAACAATCGCCTGGTGGAAGCGCAGCGGCTGGGCCAGCGCACCCAGTTTGACCTGGAAATGATCAGGGAACTGGGATATTGCACGGGTATCGAGAATTACTCGCGCTACCTGTCTGGCCGCGAGGAAGGGCAGCCGCCGCCCACGCTGTTTGACTATCTGCCACAGGATGCCTTTGTCGTCGTGGACGAATCCCACGTCGCGATTCCCCAGATTGGTGCCATGTACAAGGGTGACCGTTCCCGCAAGGAAACCCTGGTGGAATACGGCTTTCGCCTGCCTTCGGCCCTGGATAACCGGCCCCTGCGGTTCGAGGAATGGGAGGATCTGACACCCCAGTTGATATTCGTTTCTGCCACCCCGGGGCCCTACGAGGAAGAAAAACAGGGGCAACTGGTCAGACAGGTGGTACGCCCAACCGGCCTGGTGGATCCCGAACTTGAAGTCAGGCCGGCCCTGCACCAGGTGGATGACCTCTTATCCGAAGTCAAATTGCGGGTCGAGAAAGAGGAAAGGGTGCTGGTGACTGTGCTGACCAAGCGCATGGCCGAGGACCTGACCGATTACCTGGCGGAAAACGGGGTTCGTGTGCGCTACCTGCATTCGGACATCGATACGGTGGAACGGATGGAGATTATTCGCGATCTGCGGCTCGGTGTATTTGATGTGCTGGTGGGGATCAATCTGTTACGGGAAGGGCTGGATATTCCGGAGGTGTCCCTGGTGGCCGTGCTGGATGCTGACAAGGAAGGCTTCCTGCGCTCGGAGCGCTCACTGGTCCAGACCGTGGGGCGTGCGGCCAGGAATCTGCATGGCAAGGCTATCTTGTATGCCGATGTGGTTACCGGGTCCATGCAGCGGGCAATCGATACAACGACAGAGCGGCGCAAGATCCAGGTGGAATTCAACCGGGAGCACAATATTACCCCGGCGGGTATCCGCAAGGCGGTAGCCGATATCATGGAAGGGGCTTCCCGTGCCCCCGGCACGTCGAAAAAGCGCAGTTACAAGGACCTGGCCAAGGTGGCGGAAAAGGGCGGGGATTACCAGTCCAGGCTGGCGGGAATGTCACCTGCAGAACTGGAGAAGGAGCTCAACCGCCTGCAGGATGAAATGTATGAACATGCCCGAAACCTGGAGTTCGAGGAGGCCGCGGGTGTGCGCGATAAAATCAATACCATCAAGGAGCAATTCGTCCTCAGCTGAGGCTGAATCCGGTGTGTTCCTAGATGGCTGTAATCCTTGTAGTTTATGGCCCTTGTCACTATAATCGCCACCTCTTTGAACGGCACTGCTCTTACCTGTTGACGGGATTGGCAAACAGCCGGAAAAAGAAGGGAAAAAAGCGGCCGTAAAGGGTTGTTCTGCAGGCCTGGATCACCAGGGCGGCAGACATAAAACAGGCACTTGAGACAAGCTATTTAGAAGTAACAGGCGCGTAGCTCAGTTGGTTAGAGCGCTACCTTGACATGGTAGAGGTCACCAGTTCGAATCTGGTCGTGCCTACCACTCCCCTGAAGACAAGGCTATTCGGCATACCGAAGCTATTTCCTGTATTAAATCGCTGTGCACAGGCACGGCATTTTGTTGAGAATCAATGGTCACTATTACACTGCCTGACGGCAGTCAGAAAAACTTTGACGCTCCTGTCACTGTCCTAGATGTCGCCGAATCCATCGGTCCGGGCCTGGCCAAGGCTGCCCTGGCCGGGAGCATCGAAGGCGAGCTCGTGGATGTCAGTCACACCATTGAATCAGATGCCCAGTTATCAATTATTACCGGACGTGATGAAGCGGGTCTTGAAATCATTCGTCACTCCTGTGCCCATCTCATGGCCAATGCCGTGCAAAACCTGTTTCCGGAAGCCCAGGTCACCATCGGTCCTGTCATTGAAAACGGTTTCTATTACGATTTTGCTTTTGAGCGGCCGTTCACCCCTGAAGACCTGGAAGCCATCGAAAAGGAAATGCAGCGCCTGGCCAAGGAAAATATTCCGGTCGAGCGTTCCGTGATGTCCCGCTCTGATGCTGTTTCCCTGTTTGAAAAAATGGGTGAAAAATACAAGGTCCAGATCATCGAAAGTATTCCGGGTGAAGAGGAGTTGTCTTTCTACAAGCAAGGCGATTTTATCGATCTGTGTCGTGGTCCCCATGTACCGTCCACCGGGGCGATCAAGTCCTTCAAGCTGATGTCTGTTGCCGGCGCCTACTGGCGTGGTGACTCCAGTAATGAAATGCTGCAGCGTATCTATGGCACGGCCTGGAACGACAAGAAAGACCTCAAGCATTACCTGCACATGATTGAAGAAGCCGAGCGTCGTGACCACCGCAAGGTAGGCAAGCGTCTCGAACTTTTCCATTTCCAGGAAGAAGCGCCGGGCATGGTGTTCTGGCATCCCAGGGGCTGGACCATCTACCAGATTATCCGCAGCTACATGCAGCAGTTATGGAAAGATAACGGCTACCTGGAAATCAATACTCCCCAGTTGGTGGATTACTCGCTGTGGGAAAAGTCCGGACACGCTGACAAGTTCGCCGAAGAGATGTTCAGTGTTGAATCCGACAATCGCATGTATGCGATCAAGCCAATGAACTGCCCGTGCCATATCCAGGTATTCAACCAGGGGCTGAAAAGTTATCGTGACCTGCCACTGCGCCTGGCGGAGTTTGGCTCCTGTCATCGCTATGAACCTTCCGGTGCCATGCACGGCCTGATGCGTGTGCGCAGCTTTGTCCAGGATGACGGCCACATATTCTGTGCCCGCAAGGATATCCAGAGCGAGGTCTCACGCTTTATTGACCTGGTGAACCAGGTCTACAACGATTTTGGTTTTGAAGAAGTGTTGCTGAAACTGTCCACGCGTCCGGAAAAACGTGTTGGCTCAGATGAAATCTGGGATGAGGCAGAAGCCGCTCTTGAAACCGCCCTGAACAAGACAGGCAAACCCTGGGACCTGCAACCGGGAGAGGGCGCCTTTTACGGCCCCAAGATTGAATTCACCCTGAAGGATTGCATGGGCCGGAATATGCAGTGCGGCACCATCCAGGTGGATTTCTCCATGCCGGGCAGGCTGGGTGCGGAGTTTGTTACAGAGAACAATGACCGCGATACCCCGGTGATGTTGCACCGTGCAATCTTCGGTTCATTCGAGCGATTTATCGGGATTTTGATCGAACATTTCGAAGGCGCGTTTCCCACCTGGTTGTCGCCGGAGCAGGCCGTAGTGCTCAATATTACGGACAAACAGGCCGAATATTGCGAAAAAGTAGTGAATTCTTTGCAAAACAAGGGCTTCCGCGTAAAAGCTGACTTGAGAAATGAGAAAATCGGCTTTAAAATCCGCGAGCACACGCTTCAGAAGATCCCTTACCTGCTGGTAGTGGGCGACAAAGAAGTTCAAGCCGAGTCACTTGCTGTACGTGACCGCACCGGCAACGACCTGGGAGTAATGACTATCGATGAATTCTCGGTTTTATTGCAACAGGATGTAGAGCGTCTCGGTCGTGCCAATGAGGCTGCTGAAAACGCCTGAGATCATTCAAGCGGCATGTGTCTGAAGCAATAGTTAACGTGAAATAAAACGGAGAATCGTATTAACAAGAGAGATAGCGACAAGTCCAGAAAGGCCCAGGTAAACGAAGAGATCAGTCATGATCCGGTTCGTTTGATTCTTTCCGACGGTACACAGCAAGGTGTTGTTCCCCTCGCAGAAGCCCGTGCTGCAGCAGAAGCTGATAAGCTGGACCTTGTTTTGATTTCACCCGAAGCTGACCCGCCTGTTTGCAAAATCATGGATTACGGCAAACATGTGTTCGAGCTCAAGAAACAAAAAGCGGCGAACAAGAAGAAGCAGAAGGTCATTCACGTTAAAGAAATGAAGTTTCGTCCAGGGACGGAGGAAGGAGATTATCAGGTAAAACTACGCAACCTGATACGTTTCCTCAGTGATGGGGACAGGGCCAAGGTATCGTTAAGATTCCGCGGTCGTGAGATGGCCCATCAGGAGTTAGGTGCAGAGATGATGCAACGCATCAAGGAAGATCTCGCGGAGTATGGCACTGTTGACCAGGAACCCAAGATGGAAGGTCGACAGATAGTCATGGTCCTCGCACCAGTAAAGAAAAAGAAGCAGTAATTTTTTTCCCATCCTGTTACCGGAGATCTCCTGGTTCAGTCAGGGGAAAGGGAGCTGTTTCATTTTATTAATCGTATGGGCTGCCTGACTTTGAGAGTCAGCGGTAACCATAAATGCGGAGTGTACACACATGCCCAAGCAGAAAGTTCATAGTGGCGCGGCGAAACGTTTTAAAAAAACCGGAGCCGGCATCAAGCGTAAAAGCGCTTATAAAAGCCATATCCTCACCAAGATGACAACCAAGCGGAAGCGGCAGTTGCGCGGAACCCAGCAGGTTAATCCTGCCGATATGGGTAACGTCAAACGCATGCTGCGACTTGATTAACTGTCGCTTGATTCACACATAAAAGAGGATATGAAAAATGGCTAGAGTAAAACGCGGGGTTGTTGCCCGTCGCAGACATAAAAAAGTATTGAAGCAGGCCAAGGGTTACTACGGTGCCCGGAGTCGCGTCTTTCGCGTCGCCAAGCAGGCAGTTACCAAGGCTGGTCAGTATGCATACCGTGACCGCAGGGTGAAGAAACGCGTATTCCGCGCTCTGTGGATTACCCGTATCAACGCCCAGGCACGCGAGCTCGGCATGTCCTACAGCCGACTCATTGCCGGCCTGAAGAAAGCTGAAATCGAAATGGACCGCAGGGTCCTGGCTGACCTGGCCGTCAACGACAAGGAAGCGTTTGCTGCCGTTGTCGATAAAGCCAAGGCTGCACTGGTCTGATCACTGGCTACAAGCGTTTCCTGTCCTGACAACAGGACAGGAAAAGCCTGCCAGATGGTCCCCGGTTAGCAGTTCAGCCCCGGCATGGAAAACCTCGATACACTTACCACCGAAGCCCTAGCGGCAATTGAACAGGCTGAAGATGTAGCAGGCCTGGAACAGTTGCGTGTGCAATTCCTGGGCAAAAAAGGCAGCCTGACAGAGCTACTCAAAGGTCTTGGCAAGCTGGATGCTGCTGACAGACCGAAAGCGGGTGCGGCGATCAATGCCGCCAAAAGCCAGGTCCAGGATGCCCTGGAAGCTCGCAAAACCACACTCAGTGCCCAGGCCACGGCCAGCAAACAGCTTGCTGAAGCGGTTGATGTCACCTTGCCGGGACGTCGCCAGAGTAGCGGGGGGCTGCACCCGGTAACACGGACGCTGCAACGCATTGAAGCGATCTTCACCTCAGCGGGTTACGATGTCGTCCAGGGTCCGGAAATCGAAGATGATTACCATAACTTCGAGGCACTCAATATTCCTGCGCACCATCCGGCGCGGGCCATGCACGATACCTTCTACTTTGACAGCGGGCTCTTGCTGAGAACCCATACCTCCACTGTGCAGGTCAGGGTCATGGAAAACGGTGAGGCACCGTTTCGCTTCATCTGTCCCGGCCGTGTTTATCGCTGTGATTCCGATTTGACCCATACGCCCATGTTTCACCAGGTTGAAGGCATGCTGGTGGATGAGGAAGTCACGATGGCAGACCTGAAAGGTCTGCTCGTGGAATTCCTCCAGGTTTTCTTTGAAGCCGACCTCGATGTCCGGTTCCGTCCTTCCTATTTTCCCTTTACCGAACCGTCTGCAGAAATTGACGTGCAATGTGTTGCCTGCAAGGGTGATGGCTGCCGGGTTTGCAGCCATACCGGCTGGCTGGAAGTGGGCGGCTGCGGCATGGTGCACCCGAACGTTCTGAAGTATTCCAACGTGGATACGGAAAAATACACCGGTTTTGCCTTTGGCATGGGCGTTGATCGCCTGGCCATGTTGCGCTACCAGATCAATGACCTGCGCCTGATGTTTGAAAATGACCTGCGCTTTTTACGCCAGTTCAGCGAAGGACAGGGGGGCTGACCATGCAATTCAGTGAGCACTGGCTGCGCGAGTGGGTCGACCCGGATACAGATACGGAAACGCTGATTGCCCGCTTGACCATGGCTGGCCTGGAAGTGGATGGCGTGACTCCTGCAGCACAGGAATTCCAGGGTGTCATCGTGGGGGAAGTGACTGAAGTCGCACCACACCCGGATGCCGACAAGCTGCGCGTGTGCCAGGTCAGCACGGGTAACGAGTCTTTCCAGGTAGTCTGTGGAGCCCCCAACGTGGCTTCAGGCCAGAAGATTCCCTTTGCCACTGTCGGCGCTGTCCTGGGCAAGGACTTCAAGATCAAGAAAGCCAAGCTGCGCGGCGTGGAATCCTTTGGCATGATCTGCTCGGAGGAAGAGTTGGGCCTTGCCGAACAATCCGACGGCATCATGGTTCTGCCGGAAGATGCAACCACTGGCACCGACATACGCCAATACCTGAACCTGGATGATGCCCTTATCGAGGTTGACCTGACGCCCAATCGTGGCGATTGCCTGAGTATCAACGGCGTGGCCAGGGAAGTTGGCGTATTGCAGAACAAACCTGTATCCCGCCCAGAAATCCCCGTCATAGAGGCTACGCTGGACGAAACCTTCCCGATTACCCTGGAGGCACCGGATGGCTGCCCCCGTTATCTGGGCCGCATTATTCGCAATATCAACCAGGACGTGGAATCCCCCGCCTGGCTGAAAGAAAAATTACGTCGCAGCAGCATCAAGAGCATCGATCCGGTCGTGGATGTCACCAATTACGTCCTGATGGAACTGGGGCAACCCATGCATGCCTTTGACTACGACAAGCTGGAGCAGGGCATTCATGTTCGGTATGCCGCTGACGGTGAAGCATTGACCCTGCTGGATGGCAAGGAAGTCAAATTGACCGCTGATACCCTGGTTATCGCTGATGCCAACAAGGCGCTGGCTATCGCCGGTGTGATGGGCGGCCTTGATAGCGCTGTTTCGGCATATACCAAGCATATCTTTTTGGAAAGCGCACACTTTACCCCCATCACGATTGCGGGCAAGGCACGCTCTTATGGCCTGCAGACTGACGCTGCCCACCGCTTTGAGCGGGGTGTGGACTTCAACCTGCCACGGGAAGCCATGGAAAGGGCCACGCAATTGCTGCTCGATATAGTGGGTGGGGAAGCCGGACCCATTATCGAGGCGACGGACAGCCTTCCCAAGCCCAAATCAGTCACGCTGCGAGCAGAGCGTATTTCACGAATCCTTGGAATTACCCTGTCTGCCGAAGAAGTGGAGACGATCCTGACCGGACTTGGCCTGGTGCTTAGTACCAAAGATGCTGACAGCTGGACTTTCGAGGTGCCCTCCTGGCGCTTTGACCTGGCCATCGAAGAGGACCTGGTTGAGGAACTGGCCCGAATCTACGGCTATGACAACCTGCCGGTGACAGAGGCCCGGGGGCATTTCAGCCTCAAGCCCAACAAAGAGGGCAGCCTGGGCCTGGACCCGATTCGCAATCACCTGGCCGCCCTGGGCTACCAGGAAGTCATTACCTATAGCTTTGTAGACAGTAAACTGCAATCCCTGCTCGGTGGTGCCGAAACTGAAGTCATTCCCCTGGCAAACCCGATCTCCCAGGAAATGGGAGTGATGCGCACCAGTCTGTGGACCGGGCTGTTGGGCGCCTTGACGCATAATCATCATCGCCAGCAGGGACGTGGCAAAATCTTTGAAACAGGGCTTGTTTTTGTAAATAAAAACAACGAGATAGATCAGAAACCTAAAGTAGCTTCTCTGATCTGGGGTGATCACTTGCCAGAGCAATGGGGCGCCAAGGCACGGGAAGTGGACTTCTTTGATATCAAGGGTGATGTTGAAGCACTGCTGGGGCTGACCCTGTCTGCCGACAGTTTCGAATTTACGGCGGCCTCTCATCCTGCCTTGCAGCCAGGCCAGAGTGCACAAATTCTCCGCGCTGGCGCACCTGCTGGATGGATCGGTGCCCTGGCTCCGGCCTTACAGCAAGCTATTGATATACCAGGCAAAATATACCTGATGGAGCTTGACCTGGAAGTTCTCGAGCCTGCACGTCTGCCGGTATTCAGACCATTGTCCCGCTACCCCTCCGTCAGAAGGGATCTGGCGGTCATAGTGGATGCCAGCCTGGAAATGGCGACTATCCGCAAAGCGCTTGTTGAAGCCGCTGGGGAAATCCTCACGAATATCGTTATTTTTGACGTCTATCAGGGCCAAAATATTGAAAAAACTAAAAAAAGTCTTGCAATAGGCTTGACCTTACAGCATCCTTCACGCACTCTAGCTGATGAAGATATAAACACAATAATTAATAAGTGTATCAACGTCCTAGAAGCACAATTTAATGCTGAATTAAGGATGTAAAGCCCGATTCACAAGCACAATCTTTCTTTGTGACGGGGTCGTTAATATCAGTTAGCAGAATCTGGTAGAAAAATAACAAGAATGTACTGAATTGGGTTTTTGACCCGGTTATTAGATAAGGTAGGAAGCTATGTCCGGTGGAGCACTGACAAAAGCAGAAATGGCCGAACGTCTCTTTGACGAAATGGGCCTCAACAAGCGCGAAGCAAAAGAGCTGGTTGAGCAGTTTTTTGAAGAAATCAGGCTCTCCCTGGAGAGTAACGAACAGGTCAAGTTATCCGGTTTTGGCAACTTTGATCTGCGTGACAAGCGCCAGCGTCCCGGCCGTAATCCCAAAACCGGGGAAGAGATTCCCATTCAGGCCCGCCGCGTAGTGACTTTCAGGCCCGGGCAGAAACTGAAATCAAGAGTTGAGAACTATGCTGGAACCAAGCCATAACGCTGAACTCCCGGAAATTCCTGCAAAACGCTATTTCACCATCGGTGAAGTGAGCGAGCTTTGTGATGTCAAACCCCATGTACTGCGTTACTGGGAACAGGAATTCACCCAGCTCAAGCCAGTCAAGCGCCGTGGCAATCGTCGTTACTACCAGCGCCAGGACGTGATGCTGATTCGCCAGATTCGTGAACTGCTTTATGAGCAGGGCTTTACCATCGGTGGTGCCCGCCAGCGCATGGCAGGTACGGATACGCCGGAAGAGAAGCCCGCGGTGAACAAGCAGGTGGTCAAGGACCTGATCAGCGATGTGGAAGAGGCATTGAAAGACCTGTCTTAACGAGTGACCGCAACAAAGCAGTATTTCTCAAGACAAACCTGATTTATCTACTATTCAAAACTGGTATCATTTACCTGTTCTTACCGATTATGTCGGAGTGTAGCGCAGCCTGGTAGCGCACCACACTGGGGGTGTGGTGGTCGTGGGTTCAAATCCCGCCACTCCGACCAATCCTTTCCAGAAAAAAGCAGGCTCAAGGCCTGCTTTTTTTATATGCAAAATTCAACGGGGTTGTCAGGGACCGGTCCTGTTACCGATCAGACCCACGCCCCTGAGAGTTGCGTTGCTACCTAAATCATGCAGAGAGAATCCGGCAGCAAAACCCTGGGTGGTACCCGTACCTGTGAATATGCCACGAATTTCGCCTGTGAGACTGGCTCCCGGGTTTAAAGAATAATCCATATTCGTACCAAAAGTCGCATTGCTGAAACTGGTCATGCTGGCAACCGGACCGTTTGCAGTACCTGAGAATTCTGTATACCAGCGGTCGCTACCGCCAACCAAGGCTTCGAATTTGCCGTTGGTGATATTGTTGGTGCTTAGCCCGAAATTTACATCAAAGCTCATGCCCAGTTCACTCAAGGGCAGCGTTGGGCCGCCATTTGTTCCTTCACCAAAGAATCCAAGCACCGGGTTAGGTCTGCCGGTAACCCCGTCATTGCTGCCATAGGTCCATGTACCAGTAAGATCGGCCATGTCGGCTTTCTTGGCTGACAGCCAGTACACCGGTTCCGGGACATGGACAGACGGAGCACCCTTGCTGTCCAGTATTTCAGCCCCACCTTCCCAGGGGCCCCAGCCGACATCAAATGTGCTTACCCCTGCCGGTG
>CAZROW010000016.1:37558-50468 GCA_964601805.1 uncultured Enterobacteriaceae bacterium | reverse complement strand
GCATGCACGCCGGTAAACCAGACCTGTTTGACATCGGTTTTGGTGTTTTTTTCGTCCCAGAGAGTTGGTTGGAAACTGGCACGGATTTCATCAATGGCAACGGCATGGCGAGCATGCCGTGTTTTGGCGCTCAGCTTGACGTCGTGAAAGACATGATCATCCCGGTCGTCGAGGAAGTTCAGCAGGGCCATGTTGTCCGGAATGCCCAGGGCGCCGACGGTATCCCAGACGCCGATGAAATGGATGTCGACATGACTGTCTGCGGCCTTACCCTTGTGAAAGGACCAGCCTGCACTCCAGCTGCTGCGGTTTTTCCTGTTGCGATAGCCCTTCTCATAGGCCGTCTCGACCCGTTGCCAGCCTTCGGCGGACGTCTGTCCGCCCAGGTCCAGCAAACCGCACCGGGCAATAAAGCCACCCAGGCTGCGTACCGTGTAGGCACCCCGGCTGAAACCGAACAGGAAAATGCGATCGCCTTCCTGGTATTCACGGGCCAGCCACTGGTAACCACTCATGATGTTGCGGCTCAGGCCCTTGCCGGCACCGCCACCCAGCGCCTTTTCAAACAGGCCACCGTCTGTGCCCACACCGGGATGGTAATACTTTAACTGGGGGTTGCCGTCAGCATCTTCCGCGGCCAGGCAGTTATAGAATTTGTAAACGTTGGTAGGGGCCAGGATGCCATTATCTTCCTGGTCAGGTGTGTTCCAGGTGCCGTCGGCACAGACAATCAGGTTTCTCATTTGTTTTCCTTTTGAACGGTGTCAATGAAATGAAAAAACAGCGTGTAAAGGAAAACTAGAAGGAGGCGGGGTTGTTGTCAACAACCCCGCGTGTCAAATGATCAGAAATGGACTACTTGTTGGCCCGGTTTTCAATCAGATGGTCAACAACTGCGGGGTCGGCCAGGGTCGTGGTGTCTCCCAGGTTGTCCAGTTCGTTGGCGGCTATCTTGCGCAGGATACGGCGCATGATCTTGCCGGAGCGGGTTTTTGGCAGGCCCGGTGCCCACTGGATGATTTCCGGTTTGGCGATGGCGCCGATCTCGCTGGCGACAAAGTTGCGTAGCTCGGCCAGCAGTTCATCCGAGGGTTCGACGCCGTGCATCAGGCTGACATAGGCGTAGATACTCTGGCCCTTAATGTCATGGGGAAAACCGACAACGGCGGCTTCGGCGACACTTTCGTGCAGTACCAGCGCGCTTTCAATTTCCGCTGTGCCCAGGCGATGACCGCTGACATTGAGGACGTCATCCACACGACCGGTAATCCACCAGTAACCGTCTTCATCGCGCCGGGCACCGTCACCGGTGAAATAGTAACCGGGGTAGGTGGAGTAATAGGTATCGATACAGCGCTGATGGTCGCCATACACGGTGCGCAACTGGCTGGGCCAGCTTGCCGTGATGACCAGGTTGCCGGAGGTGGCTCCCTCAAGAATCTGGCCTTCCGGGTCCACCAGGGCCGGCTGTACGCCGAAAAAGGGCAGGGTGGCAGAGCCCGGCTTCAGGTCCGTAACACCGGGCAGCGGCGTGATCATGTGACCACCGGTTTCCGTTTGCCACCAGGTATCCATGATCGGGCAGCGGCCGTCGCCGACCACGTGGTAATACCATTCCCAGGCCTCGGGATTGATGGGTTCGCCCACGGTGCCCAGAATCTCCAGGGAAGACCGGGACGTGCTGGTCACAAAATCATCTCCCTGTGCCATCAGGGCGCGAATGGCGGTGGGGGCCGTATAAAAGGACCGGACCTTGTACTTGTCCACCACCTGCCAGAAGCGGGAGCAGTCGGGGTAGGTTGGCACGCCCTCGAACATGACGGTTGTTGCCGCATTGGCCAGGGGACCGTAGACAATGTAGGTATGCCCGGTGACCCAGCCCACATCGGCTGCGCACCAGTAGATATCGCCATCGTGATAATCAAAGACATACTTGTGAGTCATTGCCGCGATCAGCAGGTAGCCGCCGGTCGTATGCAGGACCCCCTTGGGTTTACCGGTGGAGCCGGAGGTATACAGAATGAACAGAGGATCTTCGCTGTCCATGGCCTCGGGTTCGCAGGTGGCTGCCACATTGCTGGTGGCCTCGTGGTACCAGATATCCCTGTCGCCATTCCAGGCCACATCACCACCGGTGCGCTGGACGACCAGGACCGTGTGGACATTGGGGCACTGTTCCACGGCAACGTCGGTGTTGGCCTTGAGTGGAAAGACGCGTCCGCCGCGAACACTTTCATCGGAGGTGATGACAACGCGGCAGTCGGAATCAAGAATACGGTCTTTCAGGGAGTCGGGCGAGAAGCCGCCAAACACCACTGAATGGATAGCACCAATGCGGGCAGTGGCCAGCATGGCGAAAGCAGCCTCGGGAATCATCGGCATGTAGATGCAGACACGGTCGCCTTTCTTTACGCCGCGATCCTTCAGGACATTGGCCAGCTTGCAGACTTCGTCATGCAGCTCCTGGTAGGTAATGCGGCGATCGGTGCCTGGTTCATCACCTTCCCAGAGAATGGCGACCTGGTCGGCACGTTCGGGCAGGTGGCGGTCGATACAGTTACTGGTGACATTGAGCTTGCCGCCGGCAAACCACGAGATATCGCCCTTGGCCATGTCGCAGGATGAGACCTGGCTGAAGGGCTCCATCCAGTCGAGAAAGGTAGTGGCCTGTTCGGCCCAGAAGGTATCGGGATCTTCCACTGAAGCCTTGTACATGGCTTCATACCCGGCTTTATCCAGGTGTGCGGATTTTTTCAGTTTTTCGGGAACAGGGTACTTTTTGACTTCTGACACGGGGACTCCTTATAGCTATGGTGAAATCAGGCCATCCATACCTGATTTACACCATGGACGAGGAAATCTCGCGCGTGAGATTAGCCTCGAACAGGCTGGTGGACCATCCGGAGTCCACCCGTATTTTGCCCCCCGGCATAAAAATCAGGCAACCTGTACCGGTATGGTGTTGCTGGCGCGGAGTATGACATTTTTCTCGTCCAGGTAAACCAGTTTAGGTGCATGATTCAGTATCTCTGCTTCGCTATAGCTGCCATAGGCACAAATGATGACCCTGTCCCCCACAGCGGCCTTGTGGGCAGCCGCACCATTGACTGAAATGATGCCGGAAGCATTTTCTGCACGTATCGCATACGTGGTGAAGCGCTCTCCATTGCTGATATTGTAAATCTGGATCTGCTCAAATTCACGAATGCCTGCGCTGTCCAGCAGATTGCCGTCGATGGCACAGGATCCTTCGTAATCAAGCTCTGCATGGGTGACACAGGCCTTGTGTAATTTGGCTTTCAACATCAGGGATTGCACAGTGATTTCCTCGGTATTAATCAGGGTATTGCCGGGTTTTCCAGCGGGCCGCATTATCCCAAAATCAGTCGCCAGCTGCCAGTCTCCACCAAACGGGTTTTATGGCAATGAAATAGCCGCTTGGCAGCCTGTCCAGGCCACAAGTGCCGGTTATTCTTCCTCGAAGTCTGCAGGCAGGATGTCTTCTTCCTCGACCTCCCCATCGACATCGAGCAGGTATTCAAATTCGGGGTCCACGATCACCTTGCCCTCCATGGCCTCACGGCCCATCAGCATCATGTAGGTCATCTCGGAGCGATCTGTCAGCGTGAGTTTGATCGGCCATTCATGTCCACCAAGCCGGATCGTCGTGGTGATGACCCTGCGTTTTTCGGTGTCGGCTGAAGAGCTTTTTACCTTTTTTTTGCCATCCACCGGTGCGGTAACACGGACGATGTCATCCATGTTGTAGATATCCGGATGCAGGTCGAAACTGACAAAATTCCTGTTCCCTTTTTTAAATTCCTCGATGTTATCCACGTGCAGGGATGAGGTGGCAGCACCGGAATCCACCCTGACATGGAGTTTTTCAATGCCAAGATCCGGCAGGTCGCATACTTCCAGAGCGCCGATTTTGAATTTGGGAAATTTTGTAAATGCCATTGATGCTCTCTTGCTACTGTAATTGCTCAACCCTTGCCCTTGGGCTTGTTGGGACCCAGGGCCGAATCTTTTTCAATGTACTCAACGATCTTGTCGGCAACATTTTTACCCGTTGCCGTTTCAATCCCTTCGAGTCCGGGTGAGGAGTTGACCTCAATGACCAGTGGTCCGTGGGAGGAACGCAGGATGTCCACGCCGGCAAGATCCAGGCCCATCACCTGGGCGGCACGAATGGCCAGGGTGCGCTCTTCCGGGCGCAGCTTGATGACCTCGGCGGTACCACCGCGATGCAGGTTGGAGCGGTACTCACCTTTCACGGCCTTGCGCTGCATGGCCGCGATGACTTTCTTGCCGACCACAAAACAACGAATGTCGGAGCCACCGGCCTCACGGATAAATTCCTGGACCAGGAAATCCGAGCCAATGCCCATGAAGGCATTGATCAGTGCTTCTGCGGCTTTCTTGGTTTCAGCCAGCAGGACGCCGTCGCCATGGGTGCTTTCTGTCAGCTTCAGGATCAGCGGAGCACCGCCTACGGATTCGATTAGTTTGTCAGTGGCCCGCGCCGAGTGGGCATAACTGGTGACTGGCTGGCCAATACCTTTGCGGGCAAGCAGCTGATGTGCACGCAGTTTGTCCCTTGAGCGGGTGATGGCGATGGATTCGTTGATGGAGTAAACATGCCCCACCTCGAATTGTCTTAATACCGCACAACCATAGGCTGTCACACTGGCACCGATGCGGGGAATCACGGCATCGAAATTGAGTTCCTCGACGACCGAGGAATTGCGCTGGTAAAACACGGTAGGATCGTTGGCCGTGATGTTCATGTAACACTTGAGTACATCAACAACACGCACCTCATGTCCCCGTTCCTTAGCGGCTTCTACAAGCCTGCGGGTTGAATACAGATTACGGTTTCTGGAAAGAATGCCTATTCGCATGAAAGTCCTGAAGATTTGGTGAATTTACCTTGCGGAGAGGGGGCTAATACTAGGGTACTGGAAATAATAAATAAAGCGGCTCAGGGGTCGGGTCTGATCCTGATATTGTCGATGAGCCGGGTTTTTCCGAGCCAGGCTGCGGCGAGAATGACCAGGTCGGTGTCTGCGGGTTCGGCCGGTTCCAGGGTCTGTGCATGGCAGACAGTGAAGTAATCGGTGTCAAAGCCGGCACTATTAAGTGCTGCCGTGGCTTCCTCTTGCAGGTTGTTAAAGTTCGTTGCTCCTTGTGCAATGGCCTGTGCAGCCTGGCGCAACTGGCGTTGCAATTCGGGTGCTTTCTCCAGTTCACTGGCGCTGAGGTAGCTATTGCGTGAACTCAATGCCAGTCCCTTGTCGTTCCTGGCTATCGGAACACCGATCACCTCAAGGGGCATACACAGGTCTGTTGCCATTTTGCGAATGACCTGCAGCTGCTGGAAATCCTTTTCACCGAAATAGGCCTTGTCAGGCTGCGTCATGTTGAACAACTTGCTTACGATGGTACAGACGCCCGCAAAATGACCGGGCCTGCTGGCACCGCAATGGCGTTCTGACAGGCCTGGTACCGTGACCAGGGTCTGGTTTTCCAGCCCTGTCGGGTACATTTCAGAGGTAGCAGGGATGAACACGCTGTGGCAGCCGGCTTGCTCCAATTTTTGAATATCTTCCCGGGGAGTTTTCGGATAGGCATCCAGGTCTTCGGCCGGGCCGAACTGCAGCGGATTAACAAAGATTGTTGCCAGCACATGATCGCAATCCGCTTTCGCCGCTTCAACCAGGGCCAGGTGGCCTGCGTGCAGGTTACCCATGGTCGGGACAAGGCCAATACGTTGGCCAGCCTGTCTCAGTGGCGCCAGCGCCTTATCAAGGGCATCCCGTGTCTCATGTATCTGCATGGCCGGGGACCGGGCTTACTGGTAGGAGTGTTCGGGACCAGGAAAGGTGCCGGCCTTGACGGCGCTGACATAGTCGGCGATGGCGCCGCGAATGCCGTCACTGGAATCGGCCAGGAAATTCCTGACAAACCTGGGTGTGATCGGGGATATGCCAAGCAGGTCATGCAGCACCATGATCTGGCCGTCGACATCAGGGCCGGCGCCAATGCCGATTACCGGAATGGTCAGTGCCTTGGAAATGGTGCTTGCCAGAGAGCCAGGCACTGATTCAAGCAGCAGGCAACTGGCACCGGCGGCTTCCAGCAGGCGGGCTTCCTCGATCATGGCATCTGCCTGGTCAGGATCACGGCCCTGGACCAGGAAACCACCAATACGGTTCACTGATTGTGGTGTCAGGCCCATGTGGGAACACACGGGAATTCCGCGCTCGGCAAGCAGACGCGTGGATTCGGCAATCCAGGCGCCACCTTCCAGCTTGACCATCTGGGCACCGGCACGCATCAGGCGCGCGGCATTTTCCAGGGTCTGGGCTTCCGAGGCGTAGGACATGAAAGGCAGGTCGGCAATCAGTAATGACCCCTTGCTGCCGCGTTTGACACACTGCATGTGGTAGATCACATCCTCCATGGTGACAGGCAGGGTCGTGTCATGCCCCTGGATGACCATGCCCAGTGAATCACCCACGAGTATGACTTCCACCCCGGCTTCGCCATACAAACCGGCGAAAAGAGCGTCATAACAGGTCAGGCAGGCAAACTTTTCGCCGTTTGCCTTGAGTTTCTGCAGTGTATTGGCGGTGACGTTTTTCAAGAGCGTGAAGATCCGTTTTTGTTTTTCAGTATGTTTTCAGAAAGCACCGGCGCCTGTCCAGCCTTGCCGGGCAGCAATCATGGTCAAATTGCGCAGTTAAAGCAATGTGTCAGAGCAAAGTAGGCTTGGGGTTGAAGTAATTACGGCTGCCCTTGCGGGTGGTCAGGATGTAGTCCAGAAGCTGCTCATAATCGGCATCATTGTTGACCAGGTCAATTTCAGTACTGTTCACCATCAACAGGGTGCTTTTATCGTAATAGTGAAAAAACCGGGTGTAGGCATCGATCAGGTTTTCCAGGTAATCCTTCTCAATCAGTTGTTCTGCCGCTATGCCGCGTTTTTGAATGCGTTCCAGCAAGGTATCTACCGGGGCCTGCAGGTAAATCACCAGGTCCGGATGCGGAGCATCAATGGTCAGGTGTTCGTAGACCTTTTCGTAGAGTTCGAATTCATCATTATCCAGGTTCTGGCGTGCAAACAGGCGGTCTTTTTCCATCAAAAAGTCAGCAACACGAACCGGCTCAAACATGTCGTCCTGGCGCAGGTCCTGTATTTGCTGGGCGCGCTGGAACAGGAAAAACAGCTGGGTAGCCAGCGCCATTTGCTTCTGGTCATGATAGAAACGCTCGAGGAATGGATTGTCCTCGCTTTTTTCCAGCAGGATCTCGTAGTTGAAGCTCTTGGCCAGGCGTTTGGCGAGACTGGTCTTGCCGACTCCTATCGGGCCTTCAACAGCGATATACCGGGGAATGGAGCTGGTTTTGTTGATGTCTTGTGCCAATGTATTACCGCTGCTGCTGAAACTGGTGAAAAAGTCGACCCCGGGTCAGTCTGCCTGACAAACCAGGCAAGCCTGTCACGAACTTTTCGAATCCTGCCCCCGTTTGTTTCTACGGGATTTTACTCTGCGTTTGCCGCTTTTTGAATGTTGCCTGTTGCCGTGGATCGAGGACATCATTTTATCCTGCTCACTTCTGTCTGCCGCCTGGAATTGTGTCCACCAGTCGCCCAGTCCGTCCAGGTCTTCACCGGCTTGTTCCCTGAGCAGGACAAAATCATAGGCAGCACGAAAACGCCTGTTGTTCAGCAGGGTCCAGGCGCGCTTGCGTCGTGGCAGGCGTAGCTGGAACTCCCAGATTTCCCGCATGGGAATACTGAAACGTTTGGGAATGGAGATGCGGGAGACCTGCTCGCTGATAACGGTCTGGGCGGCCTGGTGCATGGCCACCATGGGAGGCATTTTCCGGTTCAGGTTGATTTTGTACTCACGGTCCAGTGCCGGCCAGAGAATGGCTGCCAGCAGGTAGGCCGGTGTCACGCTTTTCAGGTCCCTGATGCGATTGTCGGTACTTTCAAAGGCCTTGTGCAGCAGTTCTTCCATGTGCGGGTTGCCATCCTGCAGTGCGTCAGCAGTCGCGGGAAACAGGTACTGGAAAACGTCGTACTTGCGCAGCAGTTCGTAACTTTCAACGGAGTAGCCGGTGAAAAAAAGTTTGAGTATTTCATCAAACAGGCGTGCGGCAGGAATGGACTCCAGGAGGTGGGCCAATGGTTGTATCGGTTCAGCCGTGGCGGGGTCCATGATGAATTCAAGTTTTGCCGATAGCCGGATGGCGCGCAGGATGCGTACGGGGTCTTCCCGGTAACGCTGGTCCGGATCACCGATCATGCGCAGGCAGCGATTGTCGATATCGGTTTTGCCCTGGACGTAATCATGGATGCGAAACTTTTTCACCGTGTAGTACAGCGCGTTGGCGGTAAAGTCGCGGCGCACGACATCTTCTTCCAGGGTGCCGTAGACATTGTCCCGCAGGATCATGCCGCTCTGGGAATGGGCAGAATCGATATGCCTGACACTGCGGGCCAGGCGCTCACCCTGGATTTCAACACTCTCTGTATTGGAGGCACGGAAGGTGGAGACTTCTATGATCTCCCTGCCCATGGTGACATGCACGATACGAAAGCGGCGCCCGATAATCCGTGCCTGCCTGAACTCTGCCTTTACCTGTTCGGGAGTGGCATCAGTGGCGACGTCAAAATCCTTGGGCTGCTTGCCCAGCAGCAGGTCACGTACGGCACCGCCGACGATGAAGGCCTGGTAACCGGCATCATTGAGGGTATATAGGACGCGCAGGCACCCGGAGCTGATATTTTTCCTGGAAACATTATGCTGGTTGCGCTCCAGTACGACAGGTTCCAGCACAACAGGGGCACCTGGGCTGGCTGGATTCACCGGGTCGTTGTCATGACCTGTCGCAGTTGGTTTGTTGCTCAAAGCGGGTACTCTTGCTGGTAAGCATTCATTTTACACAGATGTCGCTGGACGGGTAAGCGCTGTTAAGCTTTTCCCTGTTATTAAGCAAGCTGGCATTATCCGGCTGAACCCTTACCAGGGAATGACAAAGGCAATCAGGTTCACAGAGCTCGCAATAGCAGGCGGACAATCTAAAAAGAAAAGTACGAATCGAGATGAACAGGGGTTGGTAATAAAACAGGGGAAGTGCAAAGCACTTCCCCTGTCAAAGAGGCGTTTCATTATTTTTATTATTGTTGCAGCGTCCCTGTCTGCAAAGTTCAGCCTATCTGGCTGCAGAAGAGAATAGCTCTCCCGTAATAGTTTGACTGCACAATTTACTCCCCACAGTTTACCCCCCGGTTAAGTGCTGTTTGCCAGTTCTTCTTATACACCGGGGTCACGGTGCAGTGTTTGTGAAACGTTTAAAAAACATTTCAGCGGCAATCAAATTATGCCTGCCTTTATTTTTTTTGTTACAGGCAGGCCAAATATAAGGCAGTTTTCCTGACATTTCCAAAGCAATTTAAAACTTTTCTCCAGACAAGCCTGTATTAACCTGTTGCTGTTGTTTTTTGAGGTGACGGTAATGTTTGTCTGTATAGAAATGTAACTTATCGGCTAAGCAATGTGCGAAGAAGGGTAACGGATAGTATTCGAGTGATAACGAAAAGTGGTGGTACTCTTTTCAGGCTTTCTTTTTCTTGCGTGGAATGTTGAAACGCTGGCGCCTTTCCCAGAGGCACTTTCGGCTGATGCCAAGTTTCTTGGCCAGTTCGGTTTCATTGAGATGATCCTGGTGTTCCAGGACGAAGCGCTGGAAGTAATCTTTCAGGGACAGCTCCTTGTTGCTTTGCTCAACCGGGGCTGGAGCATCAGCGGCCCGGGGTGATGCCTGATTGTCCATCGAATCGATTTTCACCAACTCAACATCAAGGCCAAGCAGGTCAATAGGAATATCCACGTCTTCTGACATGATGACAGCCCGCTCAATCGCATTTTCCAGTTCTCGCACATTGCCCGGCCAGGGATAGGTGGTAATAGCCTGGATGGCATCGGCACTGAACTTTTTGAGCGGCACATCAAGACGGTTGCAACATATCTCCAGCTTCATGTCTGCCAGTTCAAGTATGTCAGCGCCACGACTGCGCAGGGGGGGGATTTCCAGTGGCATGACGTTGATGCGGTAGTACAGGTCCTCGCGAAACTTGCCTTCCTTGACCAGTTGTTTGAGATCCCTGTGGGTTGCTGCCACCAACCTGACGTCGACTTTCTGAGAATGTACCGAGCCAACCTTGCGAATCTCGTGTTCCTGCAAAACGCGCAAAAGGCGGGCCTGGGCATCCAGTGGCAATTCGCCGATTTCATCGAGAAACAAGGTACCGTTGTTGGCTTTTTCGACCAGTCCGGTTCGAGTTTCGTTGGCTCCCGGAAAAGCATCTTTTTCATGGCCGAACAGTTCGGACTCAATGAGGTTTTCGGGAATGGCCGCACAATTGATGGCAATCAGCCAGGCATCCTTGCGAGCGCTGGCTTCATGAACTGCCCGTGCTACCCGTTCCTTGCCGGTACCGGATTCTCCCATGATCAGGACCGAGGAGTTGGTTTGTGCCACTTTACGAATTCGGCGGAACAACTCGCACATGGCCGGGCAGTGACCCACCATGCCGGAGACCGGTTTTTCACAATCTCGTGGATTGCTCCGGGTCCTGTTCAGTTCATTGATATCGTTGTCGATGATATTGCTGATTGCGCCCAGGACTTCATTCGGGTCGATGGGGAGTGAGAGGTAATTAACGGCGTCAATCTGGAGGGAGTCATTGCTGTTGCGCATGCTGGCGTAGCTGGTGAGCACCAGAACGGGCGTATGGGTCATGCGGATCAGCAATGTACCTGGCGTACCGGGAAGGCGCAGGTTGGTAATGATGGTGGAAAATGCATCCAGGTCATGGACAGCAGCTTCTTCAATACTGGCTGTCTCGGTAACGCCGTAACCATTACGCTCGAGCAGTCGTCGCAGTGTTCTGCGAATGTCGCTGTCGTCTTCTACAATCAGGATATGATGCATAGGAATCAGGCTGGTTTCGGGTTATTTCACTGGGTGCTGCTTGTTTTTTGTTAATAAAAATTAATCATAACAGGCAAAAGTAACAGTTTACTATGTTTCTTTTCTACCCATTTTTACGTATTAGGGGATTTTCCAGTAGTAAATTCATGATGCGTTGCAGCAATCTGGTGAATCCTGCGCGCCTCCCGGCGTTGATGCTGCGAAAAGTGAAATGCAGCCGCTGTCCGGGGCACATCAGGCCGGCAATGATTCCTGCAGTGATTCCAGGCCAAGGAGCCTGTCAGGTTGCCAGTGGGCACATCCCCAGGCCAGGATGTCGGCCGGATCGGCATCGACTAGGCCCTGCTCAGGGGCCTGTTGCAGGTAGCGCAGTGCCTCAAACAACAGGGAGGATGGTTTCCTGGCATCAATCGGGGCCGCAAAATGCTGCTTGCTCAGTTTCTGGCCTGCCGCATTCACGATGACCGGAATATGGCTGTAAACAGGCCGGGGCAGGCCGAGTAATTGCTGGAGATAAATCTGGCGCGGTGTGGAATCGAGCAGGTCAATGCCCCTGACAACGTGATTGACCTGTTGAAAGCCGTCATCGACAACGACAGCCAGCTGGTAGGCAAACAGGGCATCCTTGCGCCTGATGACAAAGTCGCCGACCTCCTGTTCCAGGTTCTGCTGCTGACGGCCCTGGATGGTATCCACGAACGTTATCGTGCTGTCAGCAACCCTGCAGCGCAGTGCCCTACCTTCTTCATCTTCAAGCTGCCTGTGCCGGCAGGTTCCCGGGTAGACGCCGTCATTTTCCATTACCTGTTGCCGGGTACAGTCACAGGCGAACACCATGTCACGATTACGCAAGGTACCAATGGCTTCCCGGTAAGCAGCATAACGCTGGCTCTGGTAAAGCACGGCGCCGTCCCAATGCAGGCCAAGGGCATCCAGGGCAAAAAGAATCTGGTCAGCCGCTTCAAGGCTCTCGCGGGGGGGATCAAGGTCTTCCATGCGCATCAACCAGGTGCCGTTATTGCTACGTGCATCCAAGTAAGACGCCAGGGCTGCCACCAGTGAGCCCATATGTAGTGGTCCGCTGGGGGAGGGGGCAAAACGCCCGATGTAATCAGGGGATGGGGATTGGGGTGTTGTAGGAGCCGTGGGTTCAGTCATCGGGTGACCGGAGTTTCAGGGAAGGTTGACGATTCAGCCTGGTGCTTTACGTCATACCTTCCCTGTAGCTTGTAGCCTGGATCCAGACTCAGGCGCCGAGCTGCTTTTCCTTGATTTCGTCGAGGGTTTTGCAGTCGATACACTTGTTGGCAGTGGGCCTGGCTTCCAGGCGACGAATGCCGATTTCGACACCACAGGAATCACACCAGCCATAATCATCATTGGCGATGAGTTCAATGGTGCTGTCGATCTTCTTGATCAGGCGACGTTCCCGGTCACGGGTACGCAGCTCGATGCTGAACTCTTCTTCCAGCGTCGCGCGATCAGCGGGGTCGGGCGGGTTGGCCGCTTCATCCTGCATGTGATGCACGGTGCGGTCTACCTCTTCCATCAGTTCGTTGCGCCAATTACGCAAAATACTTTTGAAATGCTCTTTCTGAGCTTCATTCATGTACTCCTCACCACGTTTGATATTGTAAGGAGTGAAGCCTCTGGCCTGCATATGTGCTTCCGGTGCTGTTACTGCAGCTGGCGCCGTGGATCTGGCAGCAGCTTTAGCTTTAGGTTTTGATTTCGGTTGTTTGGTTTTAGCCTTGGTCGTCTTGGGGGCCGGCTTGGCCTTTGTTTTGGCCTTTGCCTTTTTGGCTTTGGACGTTGCCTTGGCGCTCGGTTTTGCCTTCTTGGCTTTCGTCTTGGGTGCAGCTTTTGTCTTTGCCCGTGACTTGACCTTGGCCTTGGTTTT
>CAZROW010000016.1:24649-37458 GCA_964601805.1 uncultured Enterobacteriaceae bacterium | reverse complement strand
CTTGGCCTTGGTTTTGGCTTTAACCTTTGTCTTGGCCTTGGCTTTTACCTTGGACTTGGCTTTCGCCTTGGTTTTAGGTGCTGCCTTGGCCTTGGATTTAGCCTTGGCTTTTGCCTTTACCTTGGCTTTCGCTTTGGTCTTGACCTTGGGCCTGGCTTTCGCTTTGCTTTTAGCTGGTGATTTTCTGGTTGCCATTCCTGAACTCAAAAACTAATCTTTGGGAAATTTACGAAAAATTAATTCAACTTTTAGTGCAACTCTTAATGCTACTCTTAGTGCTACTACAGGCTCGCTGATTTGCGAGGCACGCTACGCTACCAGATTATCAGGCCCAGTTCCATAAAAAAAACAGTTTTTGGCCCCTTGTCAGCAGGCATCTGCGGGCCCCTCAAATAGAAATTCTATCGTGAAATTCAAGCCCCCATTCCAGACCGCAAAACTCATTCGTCGTTACAAGCGGTTTCTTGCCGATATTGAACTTCCGGACGGCAAAACCATGACGATCCATTGTCCCAATACAGGCTCAATGTTGCACTGTAATGCACCGGGAAGCCGCATATGGTATTCCACATCTGACAGCAAAACCCGCAAGTATCCCCATACGTTTGAAATGATCGAGGTGGCAGGAAGAAAGCGTGCCGGTATCAATACCGGCAGGGCCAATCACCTGGTCCGCGAGGCTATAAAAAGCGGGCTGGTGCCCTCATTGTCGGGCTACGAAGTCATCAACCAGGAAGTCAGATATGGCCAGGAAAACAGCCGTATTGATTTCCAGCTTCAGCAGCACCCGAAGCATCCCGGCCAGGACTGCTACGTGGAAGTGAAAAATGTCACGCTGGGTATGGGCAAGGGGCTTGGCCTGTTCCCGGATGCCGTGTCTACACGGGGTGCCAAGCACCTGCGCGAGCTCATGCACATCGTGGAGCAGGGCGGGCGCGCGGTGCTGTTTTTCTGTGTACAGCATTCAGGGATTGAGCGGGTGGAACCGGCTACCGACATTGACCCGGAATACAGCGCTACGCTTGTACAGGCGGCAGCAGCGGGTGTGGAAGTCATGGCGTGGCAGGCTAAACTGAGTGCCCGTGAGATCAGGTTGGTGAAACAGGTGCCGGTAGTGCTTCCTCAGCCAGCATGATGTGGTCGTCGACCAAGGTGAAATCAAGCGCCCACAACGAGTCTCCCATGCACGGGCCCATGATGCATTTGCCGGACTCCAGCTCGAAAAAAGCACCGTGATTGCAGCATCGGATATATAAACCCTCCTTGTCCAGGAAGTCATCCGGTTCCCATTCCAGGGGGATACCCAGGTGGGGACAGCGATTCAGGTAGACAAAGATTTCATTGCGCTTCCTGACGGCAAAAACACCGGTCCGGTTGACGGTAAAGCCGCGCGCAGCACCTTCGGGAATATCATCAATGTGGCACAGGGAAATCGCCACGGCCGAACTCAGACTGCCAGGGCCTGTTCGAAATCGGCCAGCAGGTCCTCGGTATCCTCGATGCCCACAGACAGGCGAATCATGGAATCGGCAACCCCCATGGATGCACGTCGCTCCGGGCCCATCTCGAAATAAATCGTGTGTGCCACAGGAATGGCCAGGGTACGGTTGTCGCCGAGATGGCTCGATGACAGCACGAGTTCCAGCTTGTTGAGAAAATCAAAGCAGTCAATGTTGTCTGCCAGTTCGATACTGAGCAGGGCGCCGAAGTGGCGAAACAGGGATTTTGCCCGCTCATGCTGGGGATGTCCCGGCAGCCCGGGGTAAAAAACCTTGCGCACATTCGGATGGGCATCACAGAACTCGGCAATGGCCTGGGCGTTGGCACAGGCCTTGTCCTGGCGCAGGCTCAGGGTGTCGCTGCCCACTGAAATATGATGGGCTGCTTCCGGGGCCAGGGCGGCGCCAAAATCACGCAGGCCCTTCTTGCGAATCTGGGTGATTCCCCATTGGCTCGGGTCAAGACTCTTGTAGTTCTCGTAGATATTCGGGTAGGTAGTCCAGTCATACAGGCCGGTGTCCGTCACACTGCCGGCCAGGGCATTGCCATGTCCGCCGATCACCTTGGTCAGTGAATTGGTGACCAGGCTGGCCTTGGCCGATTTTGGCAGGAACAACCAGGGTGAGGTCATGGTGTTGTCGACAAAATACACCAGGTTTCTGGCTTCGCACAGCTCCCCGATACCGACCAGGTCAGCTACCTGGGTCACCGGGTTGGCAATGGTTTCCACGAATACCAGGCGGGTATTGTCCTGAATGGCATCAGCCACGTTTTGCGCATCCGTAGCATCCACAAAGGTCACTTCGATGCCCAGTTCCTGGAAGGTCTGGAACAGGGAGTTGGTGTTCCCGAACAGGAAGGCGCTGGACACGATATGGTCCCCCTGTCGCAACAGGGCCAGCAGGGTGGAACCGATACCGGCCATGCCGGTAGCAAAGATGACAGTAGCCAGCCCCTGTTCAAGCTTGGTGACTTTCTGGGCAAGGGCTTCGACGGTCGGGTTGTTCTGGCGACCGTAGGCAAATCCCTTGCGCTTGTTCTGGAAGACTTCGGCCAGTTCCCTGGCATCCTCGTAGGCAAAGGCGACGGACGGATGTACCGGTTTGTGCAGTACGCCGTGTTCGGGTTTGCCTTCCCTGTCGGAATGCAACACCGTGCTGTTGAAGCCTTTTTTCTTTGTCATGGTTTTCAGGTTAACTATTCAAGGGCCATGAAATGCCGGGTTTTTCCGGATGTCCGGGGCCTGAAAATTCAGGACTGCGGATGATACTCCTGCTTGCTTTGACAAGCAAAACAGCAAGAGGCTTCGGGCTGGACTTCCAGGCGACGGTATTCAATATCGTTGCCACAGGTTTCGCAGTAGCCGTAATCACCGCTGGTGATCCTGGCCAGCGCCTTGTGCACAAGACGCAGGCGACTGGTGATATTGCGCATGGTCGACTGGGCCATGTTCTGCTGTTGCAGGGCATCCATGCGGGACAGGCGTCCGACCTTGGTCTGGTCCAGGACCACGGTTTCGGCAGACGACTTGCCAGACTCATGCTGTGCCGTGAGCTCGTCCCGCAGTTGTTCCAGGCGTTCATGAAAGGCAGCTATCTCGGCATCATCAAGCATGATCAGTTTCCAAACCCGGCAAAAAAGGGGCGGGCAGCGATGCTGTCGGTGATCTCTGCCAGGCGTTCAAGGTAGGCCTCGGATTCCCGGCTGCCATACTGTTCCATGAACTGGGCCTCGGTCATGCCGTCGTAGGTGCCCACGTCAGGCAGGTAGTCCAGGGCGGACTGGCTGTTTGCCATGCGATCCTGGAACAGCCTTGCATCTGCCGCGGAGCGGCTGGCCAATAGCCCCAGCATGGTGCCGGCCTGGTTGGCCGCAATATCGGTAAAACTGAAGCCCGTGCGATAACGGGAATCGTGTACTTCCTTGTAGATGGAAAGCACCTCGGCCATGGCAACACCGGCAGATGCGGCAATAGCCGCTGAACCGACCACATGCTGTGGCAGGTCTTCACGGGAATCGATCACCACCTTGACCTGTCTTGGTGTCGCTATGGTCACTTCGTCGCCTATGAACTGTTCCAGTTCCAGGTCCGTGAGATAAGCGGTCAGGACAATGAACACTGCCCGGTTTTCCGCCACCGGACTGGCACCGCCATCACTGTTGATACCGGCATACAGGAACAGGGGCCTGAGTAACTCGTTGAGTGATACAGACCTGACATCCCCAGGCAGTTCTGCGAGTGTGTCTACAAGCCGGTCATGGAAATAGAGCAGACGCTGTGCTTCACGGGCACTGACAAAAACCTGCCTGGCCTGGTCCTGCAACTGGCGCCGGTTATCTTCCTGCCAGTCCAGTTCCACGACCACACGGTCATCATTGATTGACCGGATGTGAATGGAATCCAGGAAAGAGGAAACCAGCTGAAAATTGGTGTCGCCACTGAGTCGGGAGAGCACGGCAGCCCGTATCGGCGCCATCACCGGTGAGGGAATATCCAGGGCACCCACATTCATGGCATCCAGTGTCAGTCCGTCTTCGACCTGGGTGAAGTGCATGGTGAGGTTGACGTACCTGAGCAGGCCGATGACTTCTACCGGGATGCTCAGGTGGACATCGGTGCCATTGTCCACCAGGTCCGTGTTGACATTGACTTCGGCCAGTACCGGGTTACTGTTTTTGACATAAATGGCCAGGGCATTGACCTCGGATTCTGTCAGGCGCACTTCCTGGTAGTCGCTGGCCAGCAGCTGGCGGGGATCATGGTCAATCAACAGTTGCTGGATTTCATTGATCCGGGCCTGGTCCAGGGGGCGGTTTTCGGGTACGGCAGGTGCTCGCTGCAAGGCCAGTATGAGCAGAATCAGGGGCAGGCTGGAGATGCACAAAACCAGGCTGCTGAATAAAACATCCAGGATTTTCATAAAATTTAGGGTACTGGCTCACAGGAACCGGCGCTTGAGACTCCTTAATTTCATCATTATGCGTTATCATGCGCAAATATTGATACTGATCCGGCCCTTAATAGTTGCTAATTCAGGATGTTACGGGGTATTTTTGAGATTTTCTGGAGGCAGTGTCCACATTTGGCAGCAACCAGCCAGAGTGGTGTGCCTGCCGGGGTAACCAGGCCTCCTGAACCAGGGGCAGCAGACTGACCGAGGTGAAACTTATGCGAGCTTACAGGGAATTGATTCTGGGACTGGTGGCAGTCCTGTTTCTGGCTTCGTGCAGTAGCACGGATTCGTCGCAAACGGTGTATTCCCCGGGTTCTGATAGCAGCAGCTCTGGCGCCAGCAGCGCCGAGAGCGAGCGTGAGCAGGTGCTTGAGCAACAGCGCAGACTGGCGGAAGAACGTGAACGCCAGCGCCTGGAAGCCGAGCGGGAAGCCGAAGCCCGGCGTATTGCAGAAGCCGAGGCTGCTGCCCGTCGTGCCGAGGAAGAGCGCCTGGCTGAAGAAAGACGGCAACGTGAAGCTGCCGAAGCTGCCCGCCGGGAAGAGGAAAGACAGCGTGAACTGGCTGCCAGGAGAGCTGCTGAGCAGGCCAGGATAGTGGCTGCCCAACAGGAGCGTATTGAAGCCCTGCGCGCCCAGATCGCTGCCAACGAAGCTGAAACCGAGAATGTCGAAGCGGCCAACGCCACCCTGCGCCAGGCCATCGCTGCAGCAGAAGAACTGAACCAGGCATTGTCCGAAGAAGAAGAAAAGTACAACAATGCTGATGAAACCACTGGTGAGTTGAACGACGAGCTCAATACGGCCCGCCTGGAAGAACTGGCCAACGAAGTCGAAAGTCTCAGCAACCAGGCCCAGTCCCTGTTGGCCCAGCCCTAAACACGGTTTGAGCTGTGAGCCGGGATGGCAAGAAAGGGGAGAAAGGGGAAATAGTTGAATTCCGCCCCGAGGCTGTCAGTGATACCCGCCGCCATGAGCGGCGCGAAGCCAAGGCCCGGGATCTGAAGCAGCGCTTTGCCAGCACCAGGCAGGGCTCCGAATCCAAAGCCAAATCCGCTGAACGCCTCAAGAAACTGTTCAAAAACCCGGGTCGAAACCCCCGCTGATCCCACCATGCAAATGCCCTGAATGCCCCGAATTCAGGCACTCCCTGCCCCTTGCTGAAATACCCTGATTTGCTTTGTTTGTGCCCATCATTGTGGTAAAGTGCGCGGATTTTTTACACAACCAAATACAATCAAAATAACTACTAAACGCTTAGGGAGAGACCCGAATGTCTGGCGCCACTATCTTGATTATCCTGTTGTCCTTGTTTGGTATCGGTGTGGCTTTTTTCTACATGAAAAAAGTGACCGATATCCCCATTGACCTTGGATTGGAAAAAGAAGACAGCGATCGTCTGAAATCCATCCACGGAGCCATTGCCGAAGGGGCCATGGCCTTCCTGAAACAGGAATACAAGGTCCTGTCCATCTTCATGATTGCTTTTGCCGTTGTTATCGCATTGCTGATTGATGATCATCACACCGAGAACGTCAGTGAAGGTATCTACACTGCCATCTCCTTCCTTTTTGGTGCCTTGATTTCCATTGTCTCCGGATACATCGGCATGAAAGTCGCCACGGCGGGTAACGCGCGTACAACGGTTTCTGCCCGCAATAACATCGGTGATGCCTTCCGTGTTGCCCTGAACTCCGGTGCCGTGATGGGCTTCTCCCTGGTTGGCCTGGCCACACTGGGCCTGATCGTTATCTACCTGGTGATGGGCGCTATCCTGCCGGCCGACATTCCCAACAACGTGTTGATGGAAATCATTGCCGGTTTCGGTCTTGGCGGTTCCTCCATTGCCCTGTTCGCCCGTGTCGGTGGCGGTATCTTTACCAAGGCGGCTGACGTAGGCGCTGACCTTGTCGGTAAAGTGGAAAAAGGCATTCCTGAAGACGATCCCCGCAACCCGGCCGTTATTGCCGACAACGTGGGTGATAACGTCGGTGACGTAGCCGGTATGGGTGCTGACCTGTTCGGTTCCTGTGCGGAAAGTACCTGTGCTGCACTGGTGATTTCTGCCCTGGCCTTTGCCGGTGACATCAACGGCATGCTCTACCCGATCATGATTACCGCAGTGGGTATTCCCATCAGCTTGCTGACGAAGGTACTGGTTAATGTGCACACGGAAGAGCAGGTTGCTCCGGCCCTGAAAAAACTGCTGATGATTTCCAGTGCCCTGATGGCTGTCGCCATGTATTTTGTGACTGCGGCCATGATTCCGGACACTTTCATTATCAATGACAACGAATACACCTCCATGGGCGTTTACTGGTGCTTCCTGTCCGGCCTGATTTCCGGCCTGGCTGTTGGCCTGCTGACCGAGTACTACACCTCCGACCAGTACCAGCCAGTAAAAGATATTGCCAAATCCTGTGAAACAGGTGCGGCGACCAACATCATTTTTGGCCTGGCCCTGGGTTACAAAAGTACAGTGCTGCCCTACCTGGCCATTGCCGTGAGCATCTTCATCTCCTGGCAGCTGGCTGACATGTACGGCATTGCCATTGCCTCCCTGGGTATGCTCGGCACACTGGTTGTTGCCCTGTCCATTGACGCCTACGGTCCGGTTGCCGATAACGCCGGTGGTATTGCCGAAATGGTTGGCCTGGACAAGGAAGTACGCCGTCGTACTGACATCCTGGACTCTGCCGGTAACACCACGGCTGCCATCGGTAAAGGGTTTGCCATTGGTGCTGCTATCCTGACGTCACTGGCCCTGTTCGGTGCCTTCCTGACACACTCGCAGAACCTGTTACGCGAGGATCCGGCCTTTGGCGCGAATTACAGCCTGATCAATGACATCACCCTGCTGGATCCGGTGGTCTTTACCAGCCTGTTTATTGGTGCGGTACTGCCATTCCTGTTCTCCGCCATGACCATGAAGTCAGTGGGCGCTGCTGCGTATGACATGATTGAAGAAGTCCGTCGCCAGTTCAAGGAGATACCGGGCATCATGGAAGGCCAGGGTCGTCCCCAGTACGGTCAGTGTGTGGCTATCTCCACCAAGGCAGCCCTGCGTGAAATGATCGCACCGGGTGTCCTGATCATGGGTACGCCGCTTGTCGTTGGCTTCCTGTTTGGTGTCCAGGCAGTTGCTGGCATCCTGGCAGGCTCCCTGGTCACCGGTGGTGTCCTGGCCATTGCCTCATCCAACTCCGGTGGTGCCTGGGACAATGCCAAGAAGTACATTGAAGCCGGCAACCTGGGTGGCAAGGGTTCAGAAGAACACAAGGCTGCGGTTGTTGGTGACACAGTTGGCGATCCGCTGAAAGATACTTCAGGTCCGTCACTGAACATCCTGATCAAACTGTCTGCGATTCTCAGCCTGGTATTCGCCCCGTTCTTCGTGAACTACGGCGGCATCCTTCTCTAATCGCCTTATTTGCATTAGACTGTTTTGAAAAGGGGGCTATGCCCCCTTTTTTAATTCACCTGATCTTCTTTTTTCTGTTCAACCCTTTCGGAAAGCATTCATGAGTACAGGACAATCCATTCACCCCAATCCCGATTCCAACCTGAGCCAGGTCAAGAATATTGTCGTCATTGCCTCGGGCAAGGGCGGGGTTGGCAAATCCACCACTGCGGTCAACCTGGCATTGGCACTGGCCAGGCAGGGCTACAAAACCGGGCTGTTCGATGCCGATATCTATGGCCCAAGCCAACCCATGATGCTGGGTATTGCACCGGGCACACGGCCGGAAATTGAAGGCGGGAAGGTGATGCTGCCGGTCCAGGCCCATGGCATCAAGTGTAATTCCGTGGGTTTACTGGTTGATGAAAACCAGGCCATGGTATGGCGTGGCCCCATGGTGGTGGGCGCCTTCAACCAGATTCTCAATGACACCAAGTGGGGTGTACTGGACTTCCTGATCGTGGATATGCCACCGGGAACCGGTGATATCCAGCTCAGCCTGGCCCAAAGCGTGCCGGTCACCGGCGCCGTGATTGTCACCACACCCCAGGATGTGGCCCTGCTGGATGCCAAGCGCGGTATAGAGATGTTCCGCAAGGTGGAAGTGCCGATCCTGGGCATTGTCGAAAACATGAGTATTCACGTGTGCAGCAACTGCGGCCACAGTGAGCATATCTTTGGTGACGGTGGTGCACAGCGCATTGCCGAGAATTACGACGTCACCCTGCTGGGAGAATTGCCGCTGGATGCGAATATTCGCCAGCAATGTGATGAAGGTCATCCTGCCGTGGTCTCAGATCCCGATGGCAAGGTGGCGGAAATCTACCTGGAAATTGCCTCCAAGCTGACCCAGCAGCTGGCAGAGACCGGACCGGCTTCAGGTGGGCCTTCCATTTCGATCAGTGATGATTGAGCCCGGCTGCGCCGGGAGGAACAAGGGACAAGGAACAAGGAACAAGGAACAAGGGACGACACGTTGGGCTTTAACGAATCTCCGGAGTGTTGTAGGTCGGGATAGACGCGAAGCGTCGTTTCCCGACGTGGGGATTTACCTCATAGGGAAGATTCCATGTCGGCAAACGCTTCGCTTATGCCGACCTACGTAGCTGTCCCTTGCCCTAGCGCTTTTCCGTTAACTCCCTCAAATACGCAAACAACTTGCGTGCCGCGGTTGGCGGCTTGTTGTTTGCTGCTTCTTTTCCTGCCTGCCTGATCAGTTGCCTGAGGTGCTGGATTTCCAGGTCGGGATATTCCCTGATCATTTCATCGAGTGTGGCCTGGTCACCGGCGATTAACTGGTCGCGTATTGTTTCAAGGCGGTGAAAATGCCGCTTGGCCAGTTCGGCCTGTTGTCCCTGTTCATCGAGTACCTGTTGGATAGGCGTCGGATCGATATCCCGCATCACCCTGCCAATATACTGCAACTGGCGTTTTCGGGCGCCACGCTTCTCCGGTATGCGCTTGTATTCTTCAATGGCCTGTTCAAGTTCTGCAGGCAACTGGCATTTGGCGAGCAGGTTGGCAGGCAGCGTGGTGAGTTTTTCACCCAGCTCCTGGAGTGCCAGCATTTCCTTCTTGCGCTGGGTCTTGCTGACGGGTTCTTCCTGGTCGAATCCAGGCTGCTCGTTATCGTTCATGCTGAAGTGCCAGTGCGTATTAGTAGAAGATGGTGGCCAGGCCAAGAAAAGCGAGAAAGCCCACCACGTCAGTCACTGTGGTCATGGCCATGCTGCCGGCGAGGGCCGGGTCGATTTTCAGTGATTTGAGAAACAGGGGAAGAAAAGCACCTGCCAGTGCCGCTGTGAACAGGTTAATCACCATGGCGGTGGCAAAAATCACGCCCAGTTTTACATCGGAAAACCAGAGTGTAGCTACGCCACCGGCCACTGCAGCCAGAATGAACCCATTGACCATGGCGACCTGAAGTTCGCGATTCATCAGCCAGCGCTGGTTGCTTTTGCCTATCTGGCCGATGGCCATGCTGCGAATAACCAGGGTCAGGGTCTGGTTACCGGCCACTCCGCCCATGTTGGCCACCACGGTCATGAGAATGGCCAGGGCTACGACCTGGTCAATGGTTTCAGAAAAACGGCTGATGACAGTGGCGGCAATAAAGGCGTTGACCAGGTTGATGCTGAGCCAGATAGCGCGACGCCTGCTGGTTTTAAGCACCGGGGCAAAGGTGTCTTCTTCCTCGTCCAGACCGTGCATACCCAGCAGGGAATGTTCAGCATCATCACGAATGACATCGACCACGTCGTCAATGGTAATACGTCCGAGTAACTTGCCTTCTTCGTTGATCACAGGTGCCGATACCAGGTCCATGCGTTCAAACAATTGCGCTACTTCCTGCTCACTCATTTCCACGGGAATGGCGTTGTAATCAGTCACCATGACGTCTTCAACAGTCGTCGTCGGATCGGAGACCAGCAGGGTACGCAGCGGCAGGATGCCGACCAGGTGATCGTCGCGGCTGGTGACCAGGATGTTGTCGGTCATCAGGGGTATTTCGTTGTGGCGACGCAGATAACGCAGGACCACGTCCAGGGTAAGGCTGCGTCGTACGGTAATGGTATCGGTATTGAGCAGGCCACCGGCCGTGTCTTCCGGGTAGGAAAGCACCGCTTCAAGGCGATTGCGGTCCTGCTCGTCCATGGCGAGCAATACCTGGTAGATCACCTGCTCCGGCAATTGCTGGAGAATGTCGGCAATATCATCAGTCTCCAGGCCTTCGGTCAGGGAGGCAACTTCCTCCGGGCTCAGCTTGCCAAGAATATCGGCCTGGATTTCTTCATTCAGGTAATTGAGAACCTCACCTTCATTGGCCTTTTCCACCAGTTGCCACAGGACTTCACGGGCAGTATGGGGAGAGGATTCCAGCAGGTGGGCAATAGTGGGCGCTGGCAGGGCGTTGAGCATGCGCCGGACACGCACAAAGGCACCACTTTCCAGAGCCGTACTGAGCTCGTGGAGATGATCCTGTATCTGGGTGCTTTGTTCCTTCGGATCGAGCATGGATTCAGCCTGACTGCGTTAAAGGTTCATTATAACCCGGAGGTTATAAAATACGGCTGATCCACGACTTACTACATCGGTGTGAATTAGCTGGTCGGCAGGATCCTGTCGGGTTATTCCTCGCCGAAATTATTGTTTACCAGGGCAATGATGGCGTCGAGTACTTCTGATTCATCATTACCATCTATCTTGAGGGTCAATTCGCTACCGGGTGATGCGGCAAGCATCATGACCGACAGAATACTTTTGCCATCAACAGTCTTGTCACCGTTACTGATTTCTATATTGCTGTCATAGCTGGAAGTGACTTCCACGAACTTGGCAGCAGCACGTGCGTGTAAACCGGTCCGGTTCTTGATGGTTATTGCGGATTCAATCATAAGTTGCTTCTTAACAGGCAATGGAAAACGGCTTACCGTATTTCCTTGTGCCTGACCTGTATATTGATCTTGTTTTTACTGAAATGTGACTTTAGTTTTTCGCACAGGTAGACAGACCTATGTTGCCCTCCCGTACAGCCAATGGCAATGGTAATGTAGCTTCGATTATTGTCTTCGAATCGGGGCAGCCAGCGTTCAAGATAGTCACGAATATCGTCAAACATTTCACCGACTTCATCCTGTGAATCCAGGTAGTCAATGACCTCCTGCTGCAGGCCGTTCATGCTGCGCAGTTTGATAACCCAGTAGGGATTGGGAAGACACCTGACATCAAAGACAATATCGGCATCCACCGGTATGCCGAACTTGTAGCCAAAGGACTGGAACTGCACCGCCATGCCGCTGGCATCATGCATGGCAACACGATTCTTGATGATATCCCGCAACTGGTGCAATGACAGCGTGCTGGTATCGACGGTGAGATTGGCCAGCGAAATAATCGGAGACAGCAGTTCACGTTCCTTCTGAATCGCTTCCATCAGGCCCAGTTTTGCATCGCTCAGGGGATGCTTGCGACGTGTTTCACTGAAGCGTTTGAGCAGTGTGTGGTCTTCGGCATCCAGGAAGATGATCTGGCGATCGATTTTTTCGGCATCAAGGTTTTCAAAAATGTCGGGAAATACTTCCAGGTCTTCGGAAATATTCCTCGCATCTATACTCACGGCGACCTGTTGAAACTCGGGGTGCAGGTCATGACTGACACGGTCTGTCAGGGTGCCCAGCATGCTGGCAGGCAGGTTATCGACACAGTAATACCCGAGATCTTCAAGTACATGCAGGCATGTACTTTTTCCCGAGCCGGATCTGCCGCTGATAACGATGAGTTTCATGGTGTATTCAGATTATTCCTGTACTTTCTTCCAGCTGTTTACCTGCTGATTTGCCTTGCTGCATTCATGGCAACCTTCTCCCCTGGCATGCATTACCTGGTTGCATGACAGAATTTACGCCCGGTGAATGAGTTTTAAATTAAGAAAAACGCTACGGCTGACAGTTTATTCGCTGTCTTCTTCCGGTTCCTGCAAAGGCGCCGTTGCTGCATCAAACAGGCCCTGGTTGCTGGTGCATCCCCTGAGGTCGGTGCAGTAGTTGCTGTTGTTGAAGCGTTCGGCAAGATTACGCAGTACCTCAAGATGTCCTTCGATGGTGTTTTCAGGCACCAGCAGGAAAAACAGCAGGTCAACCGGTTTGCCGTCAATGGCGTCAAAATCAATACCTTTTTCCAGTTTTACCAGGCAACCAATGGTCGACTCGCACTTGGGTACACGACAGTGAGGGATGGCAATGCCATTGCCAAGCCCTGTGCTGCCAAGCTGTTCCCGGGCTATGAGGGCATTGTAAATCTGGTTGGCGTCCACTGACTTTACCTGTTCGACAATCAGTTCAGCGCTGGTTTCAATCAGCCGCTTTTTGCTGACACCCTGCACATTGCAGAAAGTAA
>CAZROW010000016.1:11389-24549 GCA_964601805.1 uncultured Enterobacteriaceae bacterium | reverse complement strand
GCGCTGGTTTCAATCAGCCGCTTTTTGCTGACACCCTGCACATTGCAGAAAGTAAGTTCAGGCGTCAGGATAGTTTTGATGTCCATACTGTTTAGTCTCGGAATTCTCGTTTATAGCGGCAAAATTACAGTAATCGCTTCCTTTCGTTGGAAGGAGCAATTGACAGGGATTCCCGGTACTTTGCGATAGTGCGCCGGGCAATATTGATGCCCTGGTCGGAAAGCAACTGGGTAATTTTGCTGTCGCTTAATGGCTTCTGGGGATTTTCGGCAGCCACCAGTTTCTTGATCAGCGCCCTGATGGCGGTGGAAGAACATTCGCCGCCGCCTTCGGTGCCAACATGGCTGGAGAAAAAATACTTCAGTTCAAAAATGCCGCGTGGCGTGTGCATGTATTTCTGTGTTGTGACACGGGAAATGGTGGATTCATGCATGCCAACAGCTTCGGCAATATCATGCAGGACCAGTGGCTTCATGGCCTCTTCGCCATATTCAAGGAAGCTCTTCTGGTGCTCAACAATCTTGGTGGCTACTTTCATGAGGGTCTCGTTACGGCTGTGCAGGCTCTTGATGAACCAGCGTGCTTCCTGCAGGTTTTCCTTGATGAAAGTATTGTCCGCCTCGGAACCCTTGCCATTGGCCAGCATGGCATATTCAGGGTTGACCCGGATTTTTGGCGCAGTTTCCGGATTGAGTTCCACATTCCAGCGGCCATTGCGCTTGGTGACAAACACATCGGGCACGACATAGGTGGTATCGGACGGTGTAATTTCCGAACCCGGCTTGGGATTCAGTGAAAGAATGATTTTCAGGGCTTCCTTGAGTTCAGGTTCCTTGATTTTCTGGACCTTCATGATTTGTGCATAGTCATGGCTGGCAAGCTGGGGCAGGTGATCATTGATGATGCGGGCAGCCACATCGATGCCGGGAAAGTTCGGATCCAGTTGTTTCAGTTGCAGTGACAGGCATTCCTTCAGGTCACGATAGCCCACGCCAACGGGATCAAATTGCTGAATCCGGTGCAGCACGGCTACGACTTCTTCCTCATCGATGTCCAGTTCCCGGATCAAACCGGCATGAATGGACTCGGTAGAAAGCGTGAGCTGTCCATTGGGGTCAATGGCGTCAATGATGGCCATGGCGATGAGCCGATCACCGTCTGACATGGGAGTCAGGTTAAGTTGCCAGTTCAGGTGATCCTGGAGTGTGCCGGACTTGCTGTTGCGCGATTCGAAGTCGAAATCGTCATTGTCGCCGCTGCCGGATGAAGGCGGCGGGGTGTTGTTGGTATAGATATCATCCCAACTGCTGTCGACAGACAGGTCATCAGGAATATCCTTGTCTTCCCAGTTATCACCACTTGAGAAGTCGTCACTGCCTTCCGGGTCACTGGCATTGGGGTTATCGCTGAAATTGTCCTGGTTGGTTTCAGGTGCATCGCCATTGGCAGTGTATTGATCACCTTCCTCAAGTTTTTTTTCAGTATTGTTGTCACTGCCTTCGCCCGCCTCGCCTGATTCGTCGACTTCCAGCAGGGGGTTGGATTCCAGGGCTTCCTGGATTTCCTGCTGCAGATCCAGCGTCGACAATTGCAGCAGGCGAATGGCCTGTTGCAATTGCGGGGTCATGGTAAGTTGCTGACCCAGTTTTAACTGGAGCGATAATTTCATAAAACAGTGTTTTCCGGCAGCATGTATTGCCTGTGATTACTGGCTGCAGATGGCGGAATTCCGGTCTCGAGGTGCCGGAAGAAGGGCGGAAGAATAGCAAATTTCGGCGTTTTGTTACAGCAAATCCTTATATTGGGAATGAATATTGCATTCCTTTCCCGTCAGTGTTACATGCTGAATTGTTCGCCCAGGTATACCTCTCTAACCTGTTGATTTTCCAATATTTCTTTTGGTGTGCCGGCTGCCAGGATAGTGCCCTCGCTGACAATATAGGCCTTTTCACAGATATCCAGGGTTTCCCTGACATTGTGGTCTGTCACCAGGATGCCGATACCCCGTTCTTTCAGGCTGCGAATGATCTGCTTGATGTCATTGACAGAAATGGGGTCCACACCGGCAAAGGGTTCATCAAGCAGGATGAAGGCCGGGTCGGTGGCCAGGGCGCGGGCTATTTCAGCCCGTCGCCGTTCCCCACCGGACAGGCTCATTCCCGGCGTATCCCTGAGATGGCTGATATGGAATTCGGCCATGAGCTGTTCGGCACGGGCATCCCTTTCCTGGCTGTCCAGGTCCTTGCGGGTTTCCAGGATGGCCAGGATATTGTCGCGCACAGAGAGTTTTCTGAAGATAGAGGCTTCCTGGGGAAGGTAACCCAGGCCTTTGCGGGCACGTACATGCATCGGGGCGCGGGATACGTCCTCGTCGTCGATAAATACCCTGCCGGCATCGGCCTTGACCAGGCCGATAATCATGTAAAAGGAAGTGGTCTTGCCGGCACCGTTGGGGCCCAGCAGGCCAATGATTTCGCCGCTGTTGACTTCCATTGATGCATTGGAGACGACTTTGCGGCCCTTGTAGGATTTGGCCAGGTTCTCTGCCCGTAAGGTCTTCATGGTGATGGCTGCATCAGGCTTACTGCTCGTTCCGTGGGCCAAGAATGGCTGTGGCCTGGGTACCGTCAGTACATTTCGGCGTGCTGAGCCGGCGTGTTTCCAGGTAATAATCCACCTGGCAACCGGTCCACTGGTCAGCACCCTGGGAAAAACTCACGCTGCCGATGGCCTGGAGATGTTGGGCATCATAGTCCAGGATGATGGTTTCTCCCTCGGCCATTACTAGAGCCTGGTCGACTGCAGGTTGCTGCTGGTAATGGGCAGGATTGCCCTGCAGGGTGACCCGGGAAATTTCACCATCAATGCGTTCGACCGTGATTTCCTGGCCAGTGACTTTCAGGGTGCCCTGGATAATTTCAGCCGGTGATTCGGGAGACCCGTAATACACTTCCTTGCCTTCATCCAAAAGCAGCAGGCTGTTGTCATATTTGACATCGACCGGTTGCTGGGCATCTTCGGGCAGTGCCAGGGCACAGTGAAAACCGGTAATTGCCGCGACGGCTGAGAGAATCCGGATTGCGTGCATGTTATTGCGCCTGTCCTGTGGTTTCATTTGGCTCATATCGCATTTGCCCGTCAGACAGTTGCCTGATGACATTGTTATTCATGTCTGCAAACAGGCCCTGGCTGGTGGTGGTAAGACCTGATGAAACCAGCTGTACCTGGCTGTCAGTTTGCATATTCCTGTCCTGGGGCCAGACTGTGAGCGACTCTGTCGTGATGTCCACTGGCCTGCCTTCAGCAGTTATGCCGTTGATAATAACATTTTCGCTGAGAATCAACCGTTCCTGGTTGCGCTCAGTATCCATTTCCACACGGCCGCTGTCCGCATTGATGCGCCAGGCGGAATCATCCTCACTGAAGATAATGAACCGGGGTGAATCCACCAGGCTGTATTCAGGGTTCGGGTAATGGGTGACACGGTCGGCTCGAAAGCGGTAGTCAGCCCGGCCATCCAGTGTGTAATGCATGCTGTCCACATTGGCCATGAAGTAGTCGTATTCCTGCTCTGACAGTTCTATCAGCCTGCTGATATCCAGGACTTCCTCGTCTGTTGCAGAATCAAACAGAAAGAATACGGCAATGGCGAGCATGGCAATGGCAAGATACTGGAGGGCACGGCTTTTACGTCGCACCAGGGGGGTTGGGTCTTGCTGTTCTGTGGGTATCTCTACCATGGCGTGACGGGGATTAGCGCTCAGAGAAAGGGGTCGACGGCGGCATCAAAATTATCCTGTGCCAGCAGTATCCAGTCACAGATTTCGCGTACGGCACCGGCGCCACCTTCCCGGGAGGTCATGGCATCGGCAGACTCGCGAACCAGGAAGTGGGCATTGGGTACGGTGATGCCCAGCCTGGCCGCCTTGATACAGGCCAGGTCAGGCAGGTCATCGCCGGCGTAGGCCACCTGGTCATAAGTCATGTCCAGTTTGCCCAGGATTTCATCCAGGACCACTTTCTTGTCATCCCGGCCCAGGTAAACAGTTTCTATACCCAGTGCGCTGGCCCGGGTGGCCACGATGTCAGAAGACCTGCCGGTAATCAGGGCTACCCTGACACCGCTCTTTTGCAGGAGTTTGACACCAAGCCCGTCGAGGGTATTGAAGGACTTGGTTTCTTCGCCGCTGTTGGCAAAGGTCAGGCGGCCATCGGTGAGGATGCCGTCCACGTCCAGTACCAGCAGCCTGATACCGGCTGCCAGTTCGCTCACCTGTTGTGGTAATTCCCTGTTGCTCATTGGACTTCTCTGTTTGCGAAACTCAGACCACGTTGGCCTTTAACAAATCATGCATGGTAACGATGCCGCAAAACTCCTCGTTGTCGTCCAGGACGAGCAATGAATAGATTTCGTTATCCTGCATGATTTTTGCTGCCTCGGAGGCCAGGGCCGAAGCATTGATGCCCTTGAATGTACTGGTCATGACAGCACTGATGGCAGTGCCATTGAGGTCCCTGTTGCTGTCAAGAAAGCGGCGCAGGTCGCCATCGGTGAACACCCCCCTGACTTTGCCATCGGCATTGATAACCGTTGTCATGCCCAGTTTCTTGGCAGACATTTCAAGCAGGGAGTCTTTCACACTGGTGGTCTCGGCCACACGCGGGATGTCATCCCCGGTATGCATGATGTCGCTGACCTTGAGCAGCAGCCGTCGGCCCAGGTTGCCACCGGGATGGGAAAAGGCAAAATCTTCCGCTGTGAAACCCCGGGCTTCCAGGAGGGCCATGGCCAGGGCATCACCCATGACCAGGGCTGCCGTGGTGCTGGTGGTCGGGGCAAGTCCCAGGGGACAGGCTTCCTTTTCCACGCTTGCATCCAGGCTGGCATCAGCTTCCCGGGCCAGCAGGGAGGACGGATTGCCGGTGAGGGCTATCAGGGCAACGCCCTTGCGCTTGAGAATCGGCAGTATGGTTTCTATTTCGGCTGTGGAGCCTGAATTGGAGATGGCAATGACCACGTCACGGTCGGTGACCATGCCGATGTCACCATGACTGGCTTCGGCCGGGTGGACAAAATGGGCTGGTGTACCGGTGCTGGCCAGCGTGGCAGCAATCTTGTTGGCGATATGACCTGACTTGCCCACGCCCATCACAATGACCCGACCCTGGCTGTTCAAAATCAGTTCACAGGCAGTAAAAAAGTCGTCGTTGATCCGCTCGGCAAGACGCTCGACGGCATACTGTTCGAGTTCAATAGTGCGAAGAGCGCTTTGTTTCAGCGCGGCGTTATCCATGACTGGGAGAGCCCTACTGGCTGATGATCAGGGAAGCAGTGTAAGCGATATAGATACCCAATAAAACCACGCCGGCAGGGCGGCCAATCTGCTGATTTTTGCGGGATCGCATATACAGGAAGTAAGTCGTGCCCAGGGTGATGATCATCATGGTGGCATAGTCCCGGGTCAGGACTTCCTTTTCGACGACAAAAGGTGCCAGGAAGGCAGGTACAGGCAACACGAGCAGCATATTCATGATGTTGGAGCCGATGATATTGCCAAGGACCAGGTCATAGTGACCTTTGAAGGCACTGGTCAGCGATGTCGCCAGCTCCGGCAGGCTGGTTCCCACTGCCATCACGGTCAGGCCGATGATCAGTTCACTGACCCCCAGGGACAGGGCCACGCTGCGGGCTCCCTGTACCAGGATGTTGGCACTGATGATGAGCAGCACCAGGCCGAATACCAGCAAGGCGATTGCTTTCGGGGTGGACATGTCAGCGGAAATAAACTCATCAGTGACTTCAGCAGGATCAATAATCCTGTCTTCTTTTTTGTCGCTGCTTCCCAGGTTACTGATCACACGCCAGATAAAGACAACCGCTATAAGAAGCAGCAACAGGCCGTCAAAGTAGTTCAGGGTAAGATCGGCAAAAATGACAAAGCAGATGACTGAAACCAGAAGCAGGGCGGGCAGCTCTTTGCGCAGCAGTGAAATGGGGATGTCAATCGGTTTGATCAGTACCGTAATGGCGAGCACGATGCCCAGGTTGGCAATGTTGGAGCCCAGGGCATTGCCAATCGCTATATTGGGCGAACCCTGGAGCGAGGCGGTAGCGGAGGTAAAAATCTCGGGCGCAGAGGTACCAAAGGCGACGATGGTCAGGCCTATGATAAGTGGAGAGACGCCGAGGTTGCGCGCAGTGGTTGAAGCGCCCAGAACAAACCTGTCGGCACTCCAGATCAATCCCGCGAATCCAAAAACGATATAGACCGCGGCCAGGGAAATACTCATGTTCAATTCCAGGCCTGATACCTGAAGTACAGGCATCTGGCCAAAACATACAATTGCCCACAATATGGCAAGACTGTATTGATTAATCAAGTAATGTTGTAAACAGGCAATTCTATGCCATGGGCAATTTTTTTACACTGCAGATTCCTGTAAAATGCCGCGCCAGAATCAAATGAGGTTGAAACTTTTTACCGCTTTCCCGTTCTAGATACTGGCATAGTTGTAGTCATTCAAGGTGCTGGCCGGGTTCGGAGTACCAGCTTCACCTGGGTAAAGCCGTACGTTGGTCACCAAATTTTTACCACGCGTGCCCTGCTGGACGGGAACGACACAGACATATCACTACGGAGTGAACTCATGGAAACCTTGCGCAGGCAGGTTCTAGTTACTGGAGTCTTTTTAACCACCATATTTGCGGCATTGACGTCAGCAGTGGCGACGGCACAGCAAATCAGTGCTGAAGATGCCGTGGACCAGTATATTGGTGGATTGCTGGAGAGAATGGCTGAAATCCAGCCCTTGTATGAATCAGACAGTGCCGCCTATTTCAGCGCCGTGGAAGAAGAACTGACAGAGTTTGTGGATTTCCGGGAAGTGGCTCGCGGTGTCATGGCCAAGTATGGCCAGGGGCCCAACGGTGCTTCTGGTGAACAACTGGATCGCTTTGCTGTTGTCTTTCGCTCCTCCCTGATCGAGTTCTACGGTAGTGCCCTGGCAGAATACGGTGGCGTGGAATACGAAATCCTGGAAAGCCGGGAGCAGGACCGTGCTGCCAATGTCCGTATGGCAGTGCTGGGCGACGACGGTAACCGGATTGATATCCAGTATGCAATGTTTCTCAACAATGAGGATGTCTGGATGCTGCGCAATCTTTATGTTGAGGGGGTTAACCTGCGTCGGCAGTATTACTCCCGTTTTGACAGTCTCATGAAACGTAATGACTTTGATATCGATCGGGTCATAGATCTCTGGCAGATCGAGGAATAGTAAGTACGCAACAAACGGAGTACCCGAATGAATCCCGAAGATATTGAAAAATTACTGGCAGAGAGTTTCAGTGATGCCCGTATCATCGCAGCAGGTGAGGCAGGCAAGTACCAGGTAAGAATCGTCTCGGACAGCTTTGAGGGCCTCAATGCCGTCAAAAGGCAGCAGTCTGTCTACCGAATTCTCAACCCCCATATCGCCAGTGGCGCCATACATGCCATCAACATGCAGTTATTGACCAGTGGGGAAGATGCCAACGCCGGAAACTGAACCGGCACAATGGATTTTAAAAGGCCCGCAAGGGCCTTTTTTTATGGTGTATTTTCGCCCGGCTGGCCGAGGCCAAATTAGTTCAGCGACCCCGGGTGAATCTTGTTAGAATGCGCCCTGTTAAATCGGGGCAGGACCAGCCATTTGGCGACTTGAGGCAAGCTTCGCGCTATCCGTGCAGACGGCCAAATGACTTAATACAGAGACAATATTTTGGACAAACTCGAAATACACGGCGGTATTCCGCTCAAAGGTGAAATTCGCATCGCCGGTGCGAAAAACTCGGCCCTGCCGATCATGGCATCAACCCTGCTGACCACTGATACGGTGAAAGTAGGCAACCTGCCGCACCTGTATGACATCACCACCATGCTGGAATTGCTGGGCTGCATGGGCGTGGAGTCCATCGTGGGTGAAAAACTGGGTGTGGAAATCAATAGCGGCACCATCAAGCATTTCAATGCGCCTTACGAGCTGGTGAAAACCATGCGCGCGTCCATCCTGGTGCTTGGCCCCATGCTGGCCCATTTTGGTGAAGCCGAGGTGGCCCTGCCGGGTGGTTGTGCCATCGGCAGCAGACCGGTCAATCTTCACCTTGCCGCCCTGAAAAAAATGGGTGCGGATATTATTGTTGAAAACGGCTATATCAAGGCCCGGACCAATGGCCGCCTCAAGGGGGCGCATATCTTCATGGACCTGGTCACGGTGACCGGTACCGAAAACGTGATGATGGCCGCTACCCTCGCAGACGGCGTTACGATTATTGAAAATGCTGCCCGTGAACCTGAAGTGGTTGACCTGGCGAATTGCCTGAGGGCCATGGGTGCCGATATTTCGGGTGAAGGCTCCGATACCATTACCGTGCGCGGGGTCGAGCGTCTGCATGGCTGTGAATACAATGTCATGCCTGACCGCATTGAAACCGGTACCTACCTGATAGCCGTGGCTGCCACGCGCGGCAGGATCAAGGTCAAGGACACGCGGCCTTCCATCCTGGAAGCAGTACTGAGCAAGCTCGAGGAAGCCGGAGCACACATCGAACTGGGCGAGGACTGGATCTCCCTGGACATGGATGACAAGCGCCCCAGGGCCGTGTCCCTGACCACTGCGCCTTACCCGGCATTTCCCACGGATATGCAGGCGCAGTTCACGGCCCTGAATGCCGTGGCTCAGGGCACTGGCCTGATCACTGAAACCGTTTTTGAAAACCGTTTCATGCATGTGCATGAAATGAACCGGATGGGAGCCGACCTGAAAGTTGAGGGCAATACGGTGCTGGTCAATGGCAAGAAGATACTCAAGGGTGCGCCCGTCATGGCAACAGACCTGCGTGCTTCCGCCAGCCTGATCATCGCCGGACTGATGTCCGAAAACCAGACCACGGTTGACCGTATCTACCATATTGACCGTGGCTACGAATGTATCGAGGAAAAACTTCAACTGCTGGGCGCAAAAATCAAACGCCTGCCGTCGTGAAAATACCGTCATGAACTCTGAGAAACTGGTTATTGCCCTGACCAAGGGGCGAATTCTTGATGAAGTACTGCCCTTGCTGGAAGCGGCAGGGATCACGCCTGCCGAAGACCTGGAAAAAAGCCGCAAGCTGATCTTTGACAGCAACCTGGAAGGCGTCCAGTTAATTGTACTGCGCGGTTCGGACGTGCCCACCTACGTGGAACTGGGCAGTGCCGACATCGGTATCGCCGGCAAGGACGTACTTATGGAAAAGGGCTCTGAAGGCTATTATGAGCCGCTGGACCTGAAACTGGCTACTTGCCGTCTGATGACAGCGGCGCCGGTTAACCAGACCAACACACCGAAGCGCCTGCGTGTCGCCAGCAAGTTCGTCAATATTGCCAAGAATTACTTTTCCGAACAGGGCAGGCAGGTCGATTTCATCAAGCTCAACGGTGCCCTGGAACTTGCCCCCATCATGGGACTTGCAGACTGCATCGTGGATATCGTCGATACCGGCAGTACCCTGAAGGCCAATGGCCTGGAGCCGCGCGAGCACATCGCCGATGTCAGCACGCGGGTGATCGTGAACAAGGCCGCCATGAAAATGAAGCATGACAGCATTCAATTGCTGCTTGAAAGGCTCGCGGCAGCGGTAAACGACAAATAATGAAAATCTTGTAGGGCGGAAGAAGGCCACAGGCCGATATCCGCCGGAAGAAACCAGCAATGACCCTCAATATCAAACAGCTCAATTACCAGGACGCAGACTTTCGCCAGAACCTGGAGAAGGCCCTGGCCTGGGATGCTATTGCAGATGCCGGTGTCCAGGAGACTGTGTCCAACATCCTGGCCGATGTCAGGCAACGTGGTGATGCAGCAGTCATCGAGTGGACCAACAAGCTTGACGGGCTTGAGGCAGCTTCCATGGATGACCTGACCATCAATAAGGATGTGTTACAGGCTGCCCTGGACTCATTGCCGCAAGACCAGGTAAGCGCGCTGGAGAAAGCCGCTGAGCGCATCCGTGTATATCACGAAAAACAGAAACAGGGTTCCTGGGAATACACAGACGATGATGGTTCGGTTTACGGCCAGAAAGTCACCCCCATTGATCGTGTCGGTATGTATGTGCCCGGTGGCAAGGCGGTCTATCCGTCCACGGTACTGATGGATGCCATTCCCGCCCGCGTGGCCGGTGTGCAGGAAATTATTGCCACGCTGCCCACCCCGGGCGGTGTGAGAAATCCCATCGTGCTGGGTGCGCTGGCCCTGGCCGGTGTGGACCGGGTGTATACGATTGGCGGCACCCAGGCCGTTGGTGCCCTGGCTTACGGGACTGAAACTGTTCCGCGCGTGGACAAGATTGTTGGTCCGGGCAATATCTATGTCGCCACCGCCAAGAAGGAAGTTTTTGGCCAGGTGGGTATCGACATGGTGGCAGGTCCCTCGGAAATCCTGGTGATCAGTGACAGCCACTCAAATCCCGACTGGATCGCCATGGACCTGTTTTCCCAGGCGGAACACGATGAAGATGCACAGTCCATCCTGGTCTGTACCGACAGCAGTTTTATTGACCAGGTGCTGGTCAGTATCGAAAAACAGCTTGTCGAAATGCCGCGCAAGGACATCATCAGTGCGTCACTGGCTTCCCGCGGCCTGATCATCCAGGTGGATGACCTCAAGCAGGCGGCCGAAGTGTGCAACCTGGTAGCCCCGGAACACGTGGAGCTGTCTGTTGATGATCCAAGGGCTTTGCTGGAAGACATTCGGCATGCCGGTGCCATTTTCCTGGGGCGTCATACTTCCGAGTCGCTGGGCGATTATTGCGCAGGGCCCAGTCATGTTCTGCCCACCTCTGGCACCGCGCGTTTTTCATCGGCGCTGGGGGTCTATGATTTCCAGAAACGTTCTTCCATTATCGGGTGTTCGGAAAAGGCGGCCAGGGAACTGGCAAAGACCGCCTCGGTGCTGGCCAGGACGGAAGGATTGATTGCCCACGCCAGGGCGGCTGAAATCCGGGATGAAGACTGATTAATCTGAGGCTCTAGCGCAGCAGTCCGTCGCTGAACGGGTTGGGGTCAAACAGGGGCTCGTCGTTTTTCCAGTACATCACCGCCTCGCCCACACCCAGGACAATCGGAATAGTCAGGATCTCTCCATCGCGGTACACCTTGGCGATGACGGTTTCGCCTGGACCCAGGCTACTGGTGGTCTGTATTGCCTGTGCAGCTGCTTCGTAACTGTCAATCTCGATGCCTGCCAGGTTCTGGATGAAATCATTTACCTTGACCCCGGCCTTGTCCGCCGGTCCGTTTTCTGAAACCTGTTCCACCCACAAACCGTAGACATCCTGGTCCATCAGCATCTTGGCAGCTATCCGGGTCAGGGGACGGCCGTCTATGCCCATGAAACCGCCCGGGCCCTTTTCGATATAGGCCAGCATGAGGTCATAGGCCTTGTGCGCGGGTATGGCAAAACTGATCCCCTCCGAGCCGCCGGATTCCGTGACGATCGTGGAATTAATGCCGACCAGGCGGCCATCCACATCGATGAGTGCTCCACCGGAGCTACCAGGGTTGATGGCGGCATCGGTCTGGATGACGTAACTGTCGCGGGTACGCAACAGGGCGCTGATAATGCCCAGGGTGACTGACTGGCCGATATTACGCGGGTTACCGATGGCCAGCACGACGTCGCCGGCATCCAGGGTGCTCTCTGCTGCCTGGCTCAGGTAGGCCATGTCAGTACCGTCCACCTTGAGCAGGGCCAGGTCATTCTGGGGGTCCAGTGAGACTATACGTGCCTCCATGATCTGGCCATTGTAGAGCGTGATGGTAATTTCAGGCAGGGAGCGGTTGACGATGTCGCCGCTGTCCTGGATTTCAAAAATATGGTAACTGGTGATGATGTAGCCGTCCGGTGACAGGATCACTCCCGAGCCCAGGCTGGTGCTTTCATCGTTCAGGACGATGGGGCGACGGAACGGGGACAGGTACCTGCCCACACCACCCAGGCTGCCAACACTGCGCTCCACGTCCGAGGTGGAGTTGATACTGACCACGGCCGGCGCTGCCCTTGAGAAGGCATCGGAATAGGAAAAAGAAAGCACGTTATCTTCAGCGACAGGTTCGGGAGGCAGGTAGGCCTGCAAGCCCGGAATGACCTGCGCCATTCTCGGCATCTGCAAGAGCACAAAGCCGAAGACGAGTCCGGCAATAGCCGGCCAGAAGATGAAATTGATAACCTTGTTCATGACAAGCCGCTGTTCTCCCCCAGAACAATTCACTGTCTTCTTCCCGAAAGCCCAGTGTGACTTCTCTCGTGGCGAGGTAATGAGTCTACTCACGCATAGAGAGCCCATAGCGTCTTTGCTATGATGACGGACCGGCAAGTATAACCCAAATCCTTGCGCGACACAGTGGCAGGGCACTGGGGTTGCGGGGGTATTTTTTCAAAAACAGGAGTTTGAATCCCATGTCCGTCAGCCTGACCGAGATGCATAATGCACTTACATCACTATTGAAACCGGATGAATTTCGCGATTATTGTCCAAACGGTCTGCAGGTGGAGGGACGTGATGCCATTGCGACACTGGTGACAGGGGTGACGGCAAGCCAGGCGCTGATAGATGCCGCGGTGGAAAAGGGGGCAGATGCCATTCTTGTTCATCACGGCTACTTCTGGCGTGGCGAGGATCCGACCGTGACCGGCATTCGCAAAAAACGTCTGAAGCTGTTGCTGGAGAATGACATCAGTCTGCTTGGCTATCACTTGCCGCTGGATGCCCATCCGCAACTCGGTAACAATGCCCAGCTCGGATTGAAACTTGGTTTCAGGACCGAGGCTGACCTGGACCCTGCCCACAAGAGCCGGGTCGGGGTCTGGGGTGAACTGGAAGAGCCCTGCACTGGTGAGGAACTGGTTGCCCGGATAAACACGCAGTTGTCCCGACAGCCGCTGCATATTCCCGGCGCCGCAAAGCGCATAGAAAAAATCGGCTGGTGTACAGGTTCAGCCCAGAATTACATTGAAATGGCCCATGCCGCCGGTGTGGATGCCTACCTCACCGGTGAGGTCTCCGAGCAGACCGTACACTTTGCCCGGGAAACCGGCATGCATTTCTTTGCCGCAGGTCACCATGCCACGGAACGTTA
>CAZROW010000016.1:10105-11289 GCA_964601805.1 uncultured Enterobacteriaceae bacterium | reverse complement strand
CAAGAGACAAGAGACAAGAGGAAAGCAACAATGGATAAACAGACAGAAACAGAAATTGAAGCCGCCGTTTTCAGGCGCCTGCTTGAGCACCTGGATTCGCGCAAGGATGCCCAGAATATCGACCTCATGAACCTGGCCGGGTTCTGCAGGAACTGCCTGTCAAAGTGGTATGTTGCCGCCGCCGGTGACAGGGGGGTCGAGGTTGACTACGAGTCTGCCAGGGAGCATGTCTATGGCATGCCCTACAGTGAGTGGAAGGATAAATACCAGCTCGAGGCAACAGAAGAGCAGAAACGCCAGTTTGCCGAGAACTTTCCCAAGAGCAACTGATGCAGGCTTTCCCGATGCAGTGAACCTGCCGGTCAACGTGCAGGCAAGAAATTCTTAACTGGCTGGTTCACTGCCCGTATATTCAACATCAAACCACTCCACTTCCTGGTCTCTGTCCAGGTCCCTCACGAAAAGCACATGCCCGTCCAGTTGCCAGGTAGCATCAGATTGCATCGGCACACCATCAACCAGTTCAAAGCGCAGTGAAAAATAGCCGCTGTTGATGCGCATGATGAAATAGGGGGAAAAAGGCTCATGGACCCTGATCTGTAATTCACGAATATACTCATTGCGTGTATCCAGGACCAGTAAGCCGGTCAGGTGTTCGTAAATGGCACGGCGATCTTCTTCCATGCCACGAAATTCCAGGGTGTGCAGATCGCCTTCCTGTTTTACCAGCCTGACGCTGTCCCTGATGATCAGGTTGAGGAAACGTTCCTTCTCACTGCCTTCGCGTTCACGTTCCTCATCAACCAGCGATCTTCTGTCGGCATTCTCGCGTCGACGCAGCCGGCGCTGCATACGTCTTTCATGTTGATCCCGCCGTTCTGCTGAAGGGGCCTGGCCATTGATTGCAACCAGTTGGTCGCTTTGCAGAAAGGGTTTTGAGGGGTCAATGCGGCGCGTGACAGATTCTGCATCGAGCCTGTCATGCACGGTGTAGGAATAGGCCCAGTTACCATCATAGATATTTACTGTCCTGGCCACGTAGGACTCGATCAGGGAGAGATATTGTTCCCGGGTATAGGACTGCGCAAGCAGGGGAGCTGTCCAGAACAGGCACAGGAGCAGCAGGATAGGCAATGCGTATGAGGTGTGGCGGTATATGTGCATCGTAGCGTGCTGCGCCTTGG
>CAZROW010000016.1:0-10005 GCA_964601805.1 uncultured Enterobacteriaceae bacterium | reverse complement strand
GCCTTGGAGTCCTTTATGTCATAGGAACGAGTTTGGCCGGTTTGATATCGATAGTCTCCCATACCTTGCCGGCGACATAGGGGTCCTGGTCAAGGTGTTTCTCCAGGCTTTCCTGGTCAGGAAAATCCAGGTGCAAGGTGGAGCCTATCATTTTGCCATTGCCATCCAGTATCGCTCCACCACTGAGGAACTGCCCCTTGTCGATCAGGTTTTTTACACCCTCCAGGTGAGCTTCCCGGTGCAGCATACGGCGGTCAATGGCACCAGGATCGGCATAATCCATGGCGGTGACAACAAATTGCATAATTGCCCTGGTCCTAACTTTCGGAAATAAACTTGGTCACCAGGCAGGCCTCAAGACCTTCGATGCCTTCTTCAGAACCATGGCCGGACTCCTTGATACCACCAAACGGTGATTCAGGGACGGAGATGGCAAAGCTGTTGATGCCGATCATGCCGGCTTCCAGTTGTTCGCCCAGCAATTTCACACGCTTGGACGAATCGGTGAAGGCAAAGGCAGCCAGGCCAAAGGGCAGTCGATTGGCTTCGCTTACGACACCATCGAAATCGCTGAACTTGTTGATGATGGCGACCGGCCCAAAAGGTTCTTCGTTCATGATACGAGCGCTGTGCGGGACATTGGACAATACGGTGGGCTGGTAAAAATTACCTGGTCCGTCGATGGCAGCACCGCCGGTATTCAACGTAGCGCCAGCCTCAACGGCATCATCAATGATGCTGCTGATGGCTTCCAGGCGGCGGGCATGAATCAGTGGTCCCATCTTGGTGTTTTCATCCAGCGGATTACCCACGGTGATTTCTTTCGTTTTGGCCGTAAACCTTGCCACGAATTCGTCAAAGATGGATTCATGTACCAGGAAGCGAGTAGGAGAGACGCATACCTGGCCGCCGTTCCTGTACTTCGCCGCAACACTCATGTTAACCACCGCATCGAGGTCGGCATCTTCGAACACCAGTACCGGCGCATGGCCACCCAGTTCCATGGTAGTCCTGATCATGTTGTCTGCAGCCAGTTTCATCAGTGATTTGCCGACCGGTACAGAGCCGGTAAAGGACATCTTGCGAATGATGGGAGAGCTGAGGATGTAGGTGGAAACAATGTGGGGCACGCCAAAGACGACATTGAGGACACCATCAGGCAGGCCGGCATCCTGCATGCACCTGGCCATGAGTATGGCGGTTGCCGGCGTATCTTCCGCCGGTTTGAAAACACAGGAGCAGCCGGCACCCAGGGAGGCACCCATTTTGCGCGCCGGGTTGCCCTGCGGGAAATTCCAGGGAGCAAAGGCGGCAACCGGTCCGACCGGTTCCTTCACAACATACATGCGGGAGCCCGGCTGGCGCTGAGCCAGCACCCGGCCATAGGCACGGCGTCCTTCCTCGGCATACCACTCAAGCACTTCGGTGGCCATTTTCAGTTCAATGCGCGACTGCAGGATGGGTTTGCCCGATTCCAGTGTGGCCACGGTAGTAATCTGGTCGGCACGTTCGCGCATCAGGGTGGCAGCCTTGCGCAGCACTTCACTGCGTTCTTCCGGTAATTTCGCGCGCCAGACCTTGAAGCCGGCATCTGCGGCGGCCAGGGCGCGATCCAGGTCTTCTTCAGTGGCATGAGGCAGCTCGCCCAGTACTTCGCCGGTAGCGGGATTCAATACTTCCTCGCTTTTGCGATTTCCCTTGGAAATCCACTCGCCGGCGATGAACAGTTGTAGTTCCGGGTAGTGAGTCAATGGGTTGGTATTGAGTTGTTTTGCTTCGGCCACGGCAGGCTCCTGGGTCAGGCTTGAAAATTTGGGGGCGTAATGATCTCGCAAAAGGGGGGTTGGAGTAAAATTTTTTCGCTATACTGCGCCGTTTTGCAGCATTTTTATACGGAGTTTGCCATGACGGGGATTACTTTTAACGAGAAGTACAGGCGAATTGCCACCGAAGAGGCCTGGGCGCCCCAGGAAATGATGGATCTTTACCGGGATCTATACGAAAACGGCAAGATAGATGATCCCGGCTTTGAGAGCCTGTGGGGTTTTTACGGTTCATCCATGGAACCGCGTCCGGTCACTGTCAGGCGCAAGCTGGCCGACCTGGGTGAAGAAAGACTCGCCGACATGGATGCTGCTGGCATTGATTTCGCCGTGCTTGCCCTGACGTCACCCGGTGTGCAGGTATTTGACACCGAAACAGCCATCAGTGTGGCCAGGGACAGCAATGACATGGTCAGGGAAGCAGTAAACAACCACCCTGACCGGTTTGCGGCCTTGTGTGCGGTAGCACCCCAGGCACCCGAGGAGGCCGCTCGGGAAATCCAGCGCTGCCAGCCCCTGGGGTTTCGCGGCATCATTATCAATTCCCACACGCAAGGTGAATACCTGAGCGATAAGAAATTCTGGCCCATTTTTGAAGCCGCCGAAGCACTGGACTTGCCGGTTTACCTGCACCCGAATACGCCACCGGCCAACATGATCCAGCCCATGCTTGAATGCGGCCTGGATGGGGCCATTTTCGGGTTTGGTGTGGAAACCGGCATGCATATGTTACGCATCATTACCGCGGGTGTCTTTGACCGCTTTCCAAAACTGCAGTTTGTGATCGGCCACATGGGCGAAGCCCTGCCGTACTGGATGTACCGTCTTGATTTCATGCATAACGCCCAGGTTTCTTCCAAGCGCTATGAAAGCCTCAAACCCCTCCAGAAAAAAGTCAGCGACTACCTGAAAGAGAATGTCTATATCACCTGCAGTGGCATGGCGTGGGAACCTGCAGTGCGTTTTGCCCAGCAGGAAATTGGTGTCGACAGGGTCATGTATGCCATGGACTATCCGTATCAGTATGTGCCGCAGGAAGTGATTGATATGGACAACATGGCTATTTCCGACAGTGACAAGAAACTGTTCTACCAGGATGTCGCCGAAAAAGTCTTCAAGCTTTAATCAGGATCATGTGCTCAAGCGCAGAGTCTTCATATTGATTTCACCTTTGCTACGTATAGTGGCCACTTTTTGAAGTAGTCCGGTTTTCGTATGCGTGTATTGATCTCTGCCCGTTTCCCCAGGGCACTAATTTTCCTCTTTGCCCTGGGAACACTTCCCGTGCTGTCCCAGGAAAATGGACCGACACCTCCCGGGGGGATCACCGGTGGCAAGGAAGTGGAGATCCCGTCCCTGTCTGATACAGGCATCACCCTGGACGGCAATCTTGATGATGCTGTCTGGCGCAGTGCGGCCCTGGTAACGGACCTTCACCAGATGGCACCGTTTGAATACGCACAACCAAGCCAGCGAACCGAAGTTCGCCTGTTTTACAGTGATGATGCCCTGTATGTGGCGGCGCGCCTGTTCGAGGAAGATCCCTCGCTGATTACTGCCAATGTCCTGTTGCAGGGGCAGGGTTTGCCCAATGACGATACCTTCAATGTCATGCTGGATCCCTACCTGGACCGGCGCAGCGGCTTCATATTTGAAATCAATGCCAACTCGGTACGCGTGGAAGGTATCTACCAGAATGTTTCCGGTGTTGACCGCAACTGGAGTGGTATCTGGCAGGCCGAATCCCGGGTGGATGACCAGGGCTGGAGTACGGAAATCCGCATTCCTTTCCAGACCCTGTCGTTTGATCCGTCCAATACAGAGTGGGGCATCAACTTTCGCCGCACCATTCGCCGCAACCAGGAAGAAATTGGCTGGGTCTCGCGCAACCGTCTCATCAATCCCAGCATTGCCGGTACGGCCACCGGACTGACGGGTCTGCAGCAGGGGCTTGGCCTGGACGTTGTCCCCTACCTGGTCATGCGTCGGGAGCGGGTTTTTGGTCCGGGCGGTTATACCGATGATGTGGTGGAACCCCAGGTGGATCTGTTCTACAAGATCACCCCCCAGCTCAATGCAGCCCTGACCCTGAACACGGATTTTTCTGCCACCGAGGTGGATAACCGGCAGGTCAACCTGACTCGCTTCAACCTGTTTTTTCCGGAACGGCGAGACTTTTTTATCCGCGATGCCGACATCTTCCAGTTTGGCCGTATTGGCGTCAGTGCCAATTTCAACGAGGAGGGCAATGATGCCGTGCCCCGTTCATCGCTGCAAAATGGCCGGCCGTTTTTCTCCCGCCGCATCGGCCTGAGCCCCGGTGGTCAGCCGGTAGATATCAACGCCGGCGGCAAGATCAGTGGCCGTGTCGGTGACTGGGATGTTGGCGCCCTGGTGGTCAACCAGGATGAAGATGAAAACACCGGTGTGGACAGCGAGACGGTGTTTGTCGGTCGTGCCGCCCTCAATATTCTCACCGAATCCCTGCTGGGGGTTATCGCCACCAGTGGCGATCCCCGTTCGAATACCGACAATTCCCTGGTCGGTGCCGATTTTCGTTATCGCAATTCCCGTCTGCCGGGCAACCGCATCGTCGAAGGGGAGGCCTGGTACCAGCAAACCGATACTGATGGCGTGACTGGTAACGATGCCTCCTGGGGCCTGGGTATCAGTTCACCCAACACCGAAGGCTGGCGCGGCGGTTATCGCTACAAGCGTATCGAGGATAATTTTGCACCGGCCCTGGGTTTTGTGAACCAGACCGGCATCGAGGACCATGCCCTGGACTTCGGCTATACCCATTATTTTCCCGCCGGCGGTTTTCTGCGTACCCTGTACGGCGGCTTTGACAGCTACCGCAACAGTGACCTGAACACCGGTGATGTCATCTCCGAGGTCAGGGATGTACGTTTCAATACCAGCAACAATGCCGGTGACGGTGTTTCTGCCAAAGTCATTCGCACCCGGGAAGTCCTGGGCCGGAATTTTGCCATCTACCGGCCCACCGATAGCAGCAATAATATTGTGATCCCTCCCGGGGACTATGAATTCACCCAGGGATCTGTGCGCATCAGTTCTGCCGGACGCCGTCGGTTGTCTGCCAGTGTTGGCATGACCTGGGGTGATTATTTTGACGGCAATAATTTCCAGCGCAGCTTCGGTGTGAACTGGCAGCCCAGTAATCGTTACAACCTGGGCATGGATTACTCGGAAAATGAAATACACCTGCCGCAGGGCAATTTCACCGTGCGCCTGACGTCCTTTGATACCCTCATCAATTTCACGCCGGAAATCAGCTGGGCCAACCGTATCCAGTATGACAATGTCTCCGAAGGTATTGGTGTGAACAGTCGGCTACGCTGGATTCCGCGTGCCGGGCAGGAAGGCTTCCTGGTGCTGAACTGGGGGATGGTCGACCTGGACAAGGACAATGATTTCCGTTCGATCAATGCCGACCTGTCACTGAAGTTCAATTACACCTTCCGTTTCTAGGATTAAATTTTCCGGCTGGTATCTATTCAGAACTATCTCTGCCCGGAAGCCAAGATTGGTATAGGTGCAGATATCCAGGTCCGGTAACAAAGGGATCAAACAAATTTTCAGTGTGTTCCCGTCACCTGTTGGTACCGATACTCAGCTGATTGTCTTCCACTTGCAGGGGAATGCCCTGTAAAAACTCACCTTCGCACGGCCCTTCAACACACTGTCCGCTGCTTTTATCAAACCTGGCATAGTGGGTCATGCAAAGGAAGTGCTGGCCATCAGAGGAGATCAGTTCTTCCGTCGTGTGGTTCAGGGGGACATCAAAATGGGGGCAGGAATTCCAGTAGGCCCGGAATATGCCATTATCGTTATAAACGAACAGGCGAAAGGCAAAGGGAGTATCACCGCCGAAACGAAACTCCCTGACACCGCCGGGCAGAATTTCATCGGCACCTCCCAGAGATGTGCCGACAGGCGGGGCATGGCGTTGTTCATACCACTGGGTCATTGACTGCTCTTTGAGTGTGTTGAGTGAAAACCTGTCAACCTATTTTCCATACAGGCGTTGTTAAGAGAAACTGTTTTGGAGAAAAAGATGAAAATTCTTTCCGCCTGGCTGGTACCGACATGCCTTGTTTTCTGCAGCCAGGTCCTGGCACATCATTCCTATTATGCCCTTTATGATGTTGAGCAAAAGATTGCTATTACCGGCACGCTGGTACGTTTTGAATTTCGCCAGCCGCATATCGAAATGGAAGTGCTGGTAGAGGACAGTGAGGGTGAAGTGTCGCTGTGGTTTATTGAGAGTACCTCGCCACAACGCTGGGACCGTCTGGTCAGTACCCGGCAGGTTGCCCGGATCGGTGAGGTCATTACCCTGGAAGGCTGGCCATCACGGCAGGGCTACGATGAGATGCTACTCAGTCGCATTGACAGTCACCTGGGAACAACAATGGTCATCGATAAGGTCAGGCAACCGAGGCGCTGATGAGGTGTATAAAGGATATAAAGGATAAAAAGGATAAAAGGATAAAAGGATATTAAGGATATAAGGATAAAAGGATAAAAAAGGGCCCGCATGGGCCCTTTTTCTTTTGCCTGAATAAATTGCCGTATCAGAACGGGTATTTATTCTGTCCGGTCTGCATGGTGACCCATTTCAGTTCGGTACATTCGTCGATGGAGAAATGTCCACCTTCACGACCGTAGGAGGAGTTCTTCACGCCGCCAAACGGAATCACAGGCTCGTCACGTACTGACGGTCCGTTGATATGTACCATACCGGTTTCCAGGTTCTCGATGGCATACCAGATCTTCTGCATGTCATTGGTGATCACGGCAGATGACAAACCGTATTCAACATCATTGGCCAGGGCCACGGCGTGTTCATGATCCTTGGCCTTGATGACAGAGGCCAGTGGACCAAAGACTTCGGTCTGGAACAGGCTCATGTCCTGGGTCACATCGGCACAGACGCTGGGCTGGAACACGTTGCCTTCGTAATCACCGCCAGCAACCAGTTTGGCACCGGCGGACACGGCGGCATCCAGGTGCTCCTTGATGAAAGCAGGCTGCGTGGTACGGATCAGCGGACCAACAATCAGGCCAGGTGTGCGGGGGTCGGCACCGTAAGGAATGTTTTCCACTTTCTTGGCCAGTTTTTCAACAAACTCGTCGTAAACGCCTTCTTCCACGATCACGCGTGAGCCGGTCATACAGATCTGGCCCTGGTGCATGAAGTTACTGAAGGCAGCCGTATCAACGGCGTAATCCACGTCGGCGTCATTAAGCACGATAATCGGGTTCTTGCCACCCATTTCCAGGGCGAAGCGTTTACCGGCGGCCGCAGCGGTGGCGCCCACCTGCCAGCCTACACGGCTGGAACCGGTGAAGGTAATGAACTTCACACGCTTGTCAGTGATCAGGCCGTCACCCAGTTCAGCACCCTGCGCCGGAATGACATTGAGTACGCCGGGCGGGAAACCGGCATCGGTGAAAAGCTCACCCAGTTTCAGGCCGATGACCGGAGTCATTTCGGACGGCTTGAGGATCATGGTGTTGCCGGCTGCCAATGAGAAGCCAATCTTGCGAATACCCAGCAGCAGGGGGAAGTTGAACGGTGCAATGGCAACCGTCACACCCAGCGGGCGACGGATGCAGAAGGATTTCACACCAGGGTAGTTGGAGACATAGGTCTCACCCTTGATACGACGGCATTCGCCGGCCATGGAACGCAGGAAGTCAGGCGTGTGATGGGTTTCATAACCGGCCTTGAGCATGGTGGAACCGGCTTCATCGATCAGGACATCGCGCAATTCGGCAGCGCGTTCTTCCATCAGGTCGGCGACATCCAGGAACAGTTTTTCGCGCGCCGACGGCGGCATGTCTTTCCAGGTTTCGAAGGCTTTTTGTGAAGAAGCCAGTACCGGCTCAAGGTCATCCTTGCCGGCGTTCTGGACCTTGGCATAGACCTCGTTGTTGGCGGGGTTCATGTCTTCACTGTATTCACCCGATGCAGACGGCGTGTACTTGCCGTCGATAAACAATTGATATTCTTTCATATGGAAATCTCCCTGATGGAAATTGGTAGTTTTTTATTTTGGTAATTCAGTTTTAATAAGAGACGAAGGCCGTTTAACTTAGCGAAACATGCAGGCAAGATCAAATAGAATTTACCGGCTTGATACCCGCTACAGCTCAATGTCTGTACCCGGTTGCAAGGCACGTTTGGCCAGTGCCGCGGCACGTTCTTCCAGCCCCGTAGCCGCCTGTGCCAGTGCCGATCTGAGGCGCTGCTGGTATTCGCTGTTTTCACCTGCTGCCTGGTAAAGCAGCATGCCCAGCCAGTGCATGGTGACCAGGCCATTGAGTTGCAGGAAATGGTAGGCGCCAGGTTCAATACTGCCGGTGTCCTGTTGTCCGCGCTGCAAAAGACTGCCCAGCGTCGCTTCCAGGGAGCGTACAGCGGCCAGCAAGCCTGTTTTCAGGGGATTGCTGTCACTGCAGGCAAGCAGGTCATCATGAATCATCTGGATCAGGGCGTTCAGGGTGGCACCGTTATCGGCCAGCACCTTGCGTAATGTAAAGTCCAGGGCCTGGATGCCACTGGTACCCTCGTAAATAGAAGCCACGCGAATATCACGTGCCATGCGCTCCAGGGGGTAGTCATTGGTATAACCGTAACCGCCGAGAACCTGAATGCCCTGGTTGGCAACCTGGAACCCGAGTTCAGCACCAATTGTCTTGGACACCGGCAACAAGAGTTCGGCAAGCTTGAGGTGGAGTGTTGCTTCCGGTTCGCTGCCGGATTCAGCCAGGTCCAGGAAGGACGCTGTTTTCATGTACAGGGCCCTGATCATTTCACTGTTTGCTGTCATTTCCAGCAGCATGCGTTTGACGTCTGCATGTTCGCTGATCATTTTAGCCGGTGCATCGGGGCGGCCACCCTGTGGGCGTTCCCGCGCATAATCCAGGGCCTGCAGGGTTGCCATGTTGGCCACAGCAGCACCCTGGACACCGACGGCCAGGCGCATGCCATTCATCATGACAAACATGGCACGCAAACCACGGCCGGCTTCACCGATCAGCCAGGCCCTGGCCTTGTCCAGTTCCAGCACGCAGGTCGGGGAGGCATGCAGGCCCATTTTGTGTTCCAGGCGTGATACCTGGACGCCGTTACGGGAGCCGTCATCCAGCTGCGCAGGGACAGCAAACAGGCCCAGGCCGCGCGTGCCGATTTCCTCCGAGGGCACCCTTGCCAGCACCAGGTGAACGATCTGCTCTGTGGCATCATGATCGCCATAGGAAATCCAGATCTTGGAACCGGTTAATGTCCACTGGTCGTCACCTGTGGGAGTTGCTTGCGTGCGAATCCGTCCGACGTCCGAACCCGCCTGGGGTTCACTGATAACGATACTGGAAGCAATTTCACCGCTGACCAGGCCGGGCAGCCATTGTGCGACAAGTTCTTCAGGGGCATTGGCAATCAGGGCCTTGATGGCACAGCGCAGGTTGATACCCAGCATGCCAAAGGCCATGTTGGCTCCATCCAGGATTTCCTGGACGGCACTTTGTACAGTCAGTGGAAAGTCCATGCCTTCCTGTTCCAGTGGCAGGCCAAGCAGGGGATAACCCAGTTCACACCATTCCTGGTAGGCCTCCGGTGTACCGGCAGGCAATTTCACGCGGCCGTTTTCCAGCTTGCAGCCATCAATGTCACCGGAAGCAGCCAGCGGTGCCAGTTTTTCCTCGGCAAAACGGGCGCTCTGGTCAAACATCATATCGACCATCTCGGCATCGGTATGGGCAAACTTGTCGGTGGACAGCAAGGTGTCCAGGTTGGCAATAGCTTTCAGTTGCAGGCTCAGGCCTTCAACCTGGTTTGAAAAAATGGACATACGTGGGCCTTCAGGAATTAACTACCAAGAATGGGGGGGAAGGATACAGGATGCGGGACGAGGGGTGTAGGTCGGATAGTGAACGAAAGGGCATCATTTAAAGGCTTCGACCGGGTTTTCGATAAAGGGATAAAGGGATAAAGGGCCGACTCGTTGGGCAATGGCGAATACCCGTAGGTCGGGATAGGCGCGAAGCGCCGTTTCCCGACGGTGAAATATGATGGAAAGCCAATAAGGATGATAAAGAAGACAGTGTTGTTGTGCTGAAAATTAAGATGGGGGAGTTATGCTTTTCCTTAAGG
>CAZROW010000015.1:0-51833 GCA_964601805.1 uncultured Enterobacteriaceae bacterium | reverse complement strand
TCTTGCGCCCGAGTTTACTGTCATACCTGAGATATTGATTGATCAGGTCCATGCCGTCGGCTACGCGTGGCATGTGCGGGGAGAAAGCTGCGGGGCCTGTGATCGGTCCGGCATTGTAGCGGCCGATGACCCGGTCATAGACACTTTTTCCGTAATCATCCAGGTCATCGCGATTTACCGGTGGCAGACGGGACAGGGTGTCGGCCCTGACGTCATGTGGAAGATCCTGTGGTTGTGAATACACGGTGGTGGATGCGGCCATCAAGAGCATGGCGGCTATGCTGCTGAAACGGGTTTTCATGGATTTCCCTCCGGGGCGACATGCCTGTCGTTGTTGTTATTTGTCTTCGCTCCTGACAATAGTAACCAAGGATTTCTCGTGTTGTCTCGGTATATTTACCAGGCAGTCCCCGGCTTATCGACAATATGGGTCGATATGTGGCATCTCGGGAAAAATTCCCATTGTTCGAAAGAGCCCCCGTTCCTAGAATCCTGAATATACCTTCCGTTTGGAAGCCGTCGACAACGTTACTGTAAACCTGACTGTAAAGGTGCATCGCTACGTATGAAAATCAGGCTTTTATCTTCTGTTTTTGTTGCCATTATCCTGTCTGTGAGCGGAATCGCACTCGCAGGCCCAGAAAAGAAAGGAAAAGTCGTCATTGAGCATGCTCCGCCCTTAGAAAAAGGGAAAGGCGCAGCCATTGAAGCAGGTTCTGTTACGCTGGAAGTCTCGATACAGGCGGCTATTCAACATCTTGAAAAGCATGACGGTGACTGTGTTGTCAGTGAGGACACAGAACTGCAGAATGTTTATGGAAGCTGTGTCCCCGTTGAATAATAATTTGAAAAAGCCGGCCCAAAAGTCGGCTTTTTCATCTTCTACAGCTGAAAAAATTTTCAGGTTACCTGCCATGGGAAAAGCTATCAATGATGACCACCTCGGGCAGCTACTTAATGAACGGCTCACCATAGCCAAACGTACTTATGCTACCGGTGGTGGCATCAACCACTGTGAAATCCTGGAACTGGAAGACGGTCGTTCCCTGTTCGTGAAAACCCACGCCAACGGCACGATGCAGGGGATGTATGCCGCCGAGGCACGTGCCCTGGAACTTCTGGCCAAACCCGGTGTGCTGCATATCCCGAAACCCCTCGCCTGGGATGAAAACTATCTGGTACTGGAAGTCTTTACTGAGGGTACTCCTGCTGCGGACTGGCAGGAGCAGATGGGGCGAGGGCTTGCCCTGTTACATCGCGGGACGCGCCAGGACCGCTTTGGTTTTGAGACCAACAACTTCCTGGGCAATACATTGCAGGTCAATACCTGGCACGACAACTGGCTGGAATTCTGGCGTGACCAGCGACTGGGTTACCAGTTCAGGCTGTTACGTTCCTCGACCTCCCATGAAGACCCGCTGCTGGCAGCCGGCACAATTCTGATGGACAAGCTGATTGATATTTTGCGTTTTGACGGCGAACCGGCAGTGCTCCTGCACGGCGACCTCTGGTCCGGTAATGCGGCGGCCAACGAGAAAGGGGAACCGGTCATTTTCGACCCGGCCAGTTACTACGGCAACCGGGAAGCCGAATTTGGCATGATGCGCCTGTTTGGCGGATTTACCCAGCGCTGTGAGGATGCCTACCAGGAAGTCTGGCCATTGCGTGAAGGCTTTGATCGCCGTTTCCAGGTCTACAAGTTGTACCACCAGCTCAACCACCTCAACCTGTTCGGGCGCAGTTATTATGGCGGCTGTCTGGACACCATCTACAGCCTGATCTGATCACACCTGTTCCGGGTTACGGTGGAACACTACCGCTTTTTCCGAGACAGGCATTGGCCATGCAGTCATTAACCATTAATCATCCAGTGAAATACGTTGATGGTGTAATAGCCATAGACGCCATTCACCTCAGGACAGTGGTTGATTGCCGAATGGGTGTCAGGCCAGTACTGCCAGCACCCGCTCTGGTGTGAAGGGATACATGGTCATGCGCTTGCCGGTGGCGTCAAAAAACGCATTGGCAATGGCTGCAGCGGCGGCGGCCATGACTTCCTCGCCCGCCCCGGAAGGTGCTTCTTCCAGGCGTTGCACGATCACCGGCGTCACCGCCGGGCATTGCTCGAAACGCAGTATCGGGTAAGTGGCCCAGTCGAGCGAGGTAACCCCTGTTTCATCAAAGGTGACCTCTTCAAGCAGCATGCGACTGGCAGTCTGGACCAACTGGCCAATGATCTGGTTTTCCACGTTGGATGTGTTCACCACGAGACCGGCATCAATGGCGCCATACAAGTGAAGGATGCGGACTTCGCCAGTTTCTGTATTCACTTCGATTTCTGCAACAGCGCCACCGTAGGAAGCCAGGTGGGTTCCCACTCCGATACCGCGACCGGTCACCGTGTTGCTGTTTCTATTTGCGTTGGCATTACTGGCCCTGGCAGGGCGGGGCTGCCAGTTGGCCGCTTCGGCCGCTGCATCAAGCACATCGCGCCAGTGGTAATCGGAAATATTCTGCTGACGGAATTGCCAGGGGTCCATCTCCAGTTGCCAGGCAAGGTCATCAATGGCCTGTTCCGAAATAAAGGCAAAAGACAAATCCAGGGGAGAGCGTAGCCAGGCGCCCTTGAGATAGTCCAGGCCGTCCACGTGATGGTTCAGCAGGTGGCGATTGGGAATATCGTACATGCCACCCAGGGTCAGTGGATTGACCTGCTGGACAGGCACGGGCGGCCACTCTGCCGCCGGTGTGTTCAGTGCTGTCTGGGCACTGGTTTCAACCAGGCTCCAGTGATGCTGCCAACCTTCGTATTCATAACTGACCAGTTTGCCATTGCGATCAGCAGAGGCTTTTGCCTTGCCGATATGGGCGGGCCCGTAGGTATCCCAGCCATGCTCATCCTGGCGCATGAACTGGACACGCACTGGACGGCCAGCCAGGTGGGACATCAGGGCAGCGGCCTGGGCCACATCATCCCAGCAGCTGTGGCCGAACGTGCCAGCGGCTTCGTGGTACTGGACCCGGACGTTGTCCTGTTCAAGGCCCAGCAGGTTGGCGATGCTGGTGCGCGTGTTGTACACATCCTGGGTCGAGCACATCACCAGGGCGGCTGAATCTGATACATCGGCCAGGGCACAGTTGGGTGCAAAGGGGACATGGGCCTGGTAAGGGCCGGTGCCGTCAAAGGCTGTTTTGACATAAGCCTCGTCAAAAGCGGCAACATCGCCTTCATCCACGACCACGCGATCATTGGTCGGCCCGTTTTCCATGCGGGAAAACAGGGCATCGTTGCCGGGCAGGGTGGAGGGACGCTCCCAGGTCACTTCAAGTTCACGGGCGGCTTTGACCGCATCCCATTCCCGCGGTGCGACAACGCCGATGAAATGATTTTGCCTGAGCACCCGGGCACCGGGAATATGGCTGATCGAGTCTTCATTCACAGCAACAATCCTGACGCCGTCCCGATAAGCTCCCTGGCCGGGCGGGCGCACGATGCGGCCATGAAGCATGCCCGGCAAGCGCAGGTGCTGGATATAACGATAGGTGCCATTCGCCTTCAGGGGAATATCCTTGCGCGGCACCGGGGCGGCAACCAGTGTGTAGGTGGCCGGATCCTTGACCGGTGCCGTGCCGGTAAAGGGCTGGTTGAAACGGCGCTCTCCGATCAAGGCCCCATAGGATATTTCAGCTGTACCCGGACCGGAGACAACGCCCCTGGTGACGGAAAGTGATTCGGCGGGGGTATTCAATTGTTCGGCGGCCATGGCCAGCAATGCCTGCCTGGCTTCAGCTGCCGCCCGTTGAACCTGGGGGCCGCCCACCCGTATGGCGGAACTGGAATAGGTGCCGCCCTGGTTGGGTGTGAGATGGGTATCCAGGCCAACGGTGGCTACCTGGTCCATCGCCAGGTCCAGTTCCTCGGCCGCCACCTGCAGCAGTGCCGTGGAACATCCCTGGCCAAGCTCGGCAAAACCGATATAGACCGTTGCTGTGTTGTCTTGATGAATCGCAATCCAGCTGTCGATCTGCTCGGGATCCGGTGGTCCGGCCTTCGGGTCACGCAAGGCCTGGGCACGGACCATGGCAGGTAACTGGAACGGGATGACCAGCGCACCACCGGCTTTCAACAGGTCGCGGCGTTTAACCAGGAAGGGCTTGTCGTGTTTCATGCTGTCTCCTCCTGGTTGTCGGCTCCGGAAATCTTCGCTGTCGCCATGGCATCGGCAGCCCGCAGGATGGCGCTGATGATTTTAGGGTAGGTGCCACAACGGCACAGGTGGCCATTCATGGCAGAGCGGATTTCGGCTTCCGTGGGGGCCGGGTTGTTCAACAGCAGTTCGGTGCCCTTGATGATCATGCCGTTATAACAGTAGCCGCATTGCAATGCCTGCTCCTGGACCAGGGCATCCTGAAGGGGAGTTGTGCGACGTTCACCCGTACCGGTGGCAGCCGCGTAGTAGCTGGTAATGCCTTCCAGCGTGGTGATGTCTTTATTCGCCAGTAACGATATCGGCATGACACAGGCGCGGTTTTCAACCCCGTCCACCAGGACCGAGCAGGAACCGCATTGCGCCAGGCCGCAACCAAATCGCGGACCCTGCAATTGCAGTTCATCGGTCAGGACATAAAGCAGTGGTGTGTCGTCGCCGGCGTCGGTTTCTATTGTTGCGCCGTTGATGGTCAGTGTTGCCATGGCTTCCCCCTGGAGCTGTAACCTTGTTTGCCAGTCTAAACTGATTTCAGTATTGCTTCATCCCCATGATTTCAAAGTCTTTTTCAGAGACTGAACAATATCAGCAGGGGCAGGCTCAGGGCAGCACCAAGCAGGGCATAGGGCAATTGCGTGCGCACATGTTCCAGGTGTTCACAGCCAGCCGCCAGTGAAGCCAGTACGGTGGAGTCGGAAATAGGGGAGCAATGATCACCGAACACCCCGCCACCCAGCACAGCGGCCAGCAACAGAGACGGTGACAGATCGGTGGTCAGGGCAATAGGGATGGCTACCGGAATCAGGATGCCAAAGGTGCCCCAGGAGGTTCCCGTAGTAAACGAAATGATCCCCGCCGTGATAAACACTACCGGAGCAATGAGCCAGAAGGGCAGGGCCTGGGAGATCAGTCCGGCAATAAAGGGGCCCGTGCCAAGCGCCTGCATACTGGCACCCAGGGCAAAGGCCAGCAGGATAATGGAAACCACGGGTAGCAGCTCACTCATACCCCGATAGCTGGTTTCGGTTAGAGACTTCAGGGTATAGCGGTCATCACGTAATAACAGGATGACGGCAGTGGCAATGGCCAGTAATACCGCATAGAGCACCGAGCTGGAACCGGAACCGGCAATCAGGCTGCCCTGGCCGGTATAGAGCATGAAGCCCAGGAAACTGCCGATCAGTACGGTGATCGGTACCAGGAAATAGCTGACCTTGCCGCCATCATGTTCACTTGAGGGGGCTTCCTGCCGCGGTGATGATGCTTCATGTCCTGCCAGGGCAAAAAACACCCGGTTGGACCAGCAGGTATAAAACACGATGACCAGGGTGATCAGGGCGTAGAAATTAAGGGGGATACTGGCCACCATCACAGCCAGCGGGTTTTCCAGTCCGTAGCCATCCAGCAGTCCGAGAATATAGGCGCCCCAGCCATTGAGCAGGATGAGTACACTGACGGGTGAAGAGGTGGAGTCGATAATGTAGGCCAGCCGGGCACGGCTCATGTTGAAACGGTCAAACAGGTTTTGCGCGAAAATGCCCGATGCCAGCACACTCAGGTAGCTTTCGATAAAAATCACGATGCCCAGCAGGGTCGTCAGAATACCGGTGGAGCGTGGTGTCCTGGCAATATTTTTAGCCAGCAGGTAGTCAACAAAGGCATTAACACCACCGCTGTTACGCATCAGGGCCAGCAGCGCACCGATGATGAGACTGAACAGCAGGATTTCGGTATTGCCGCTCGAGGTGAATACCGCAGTCATGCGGTTGACGCTGGCCAGAAAGGCCGACAGGGGATTGAAACCGGTATTGATGAATTCAGCAGTGAAGAGCGCAACTACCAGGGCGAGAAGCACCTCGCGTTTCCAGACGGCCACGAGCACGGCCACCAGCGGTGGCAGGATAACAAGCCAGTCCATAAAACCTCACTGCGTGATAACGTGGCTACATTAACCGGATAGTGTTGAGATCACAATGGAATGGGAGCGACAGGATTATTTGGGGGAAACGTGAAGGGATTGGCTCAAAGGCTCAATACAGGCTCAAGCTCTATGTGGCCCAGTGGGTCTACGACAAAGCCATTTTCTCGATAAAAGCGTCCCAGGGTACGCATGTCGCCCTTGATGTCGCCATAGAGGCGTTTGACCTGGTGCGTGCGGCAGTAGGCTATGACTTCCTGCAGCAGACTGGTGCCAACACCGGCATTGCGGTAATTCTGGGAGACCTCGATCATTTTCAATTCCAGGGCTTCGTCTTCCTGCCCTGGGAGCCCGCTATCAGCCTGCTTGCCGGTATGTTCCGGGGCTTTGCTCAAGCGGGCATAACCAATGGGTGAGGCGTTATCAAAGACACGGAATAGCAGTTTCTCACCGCTGGCAGTCGGTGGCACAATGCTGATTCGCTGTAAGGTGCGCGTCTGGTCCATTTCTTAAAATATATAATAAATACAGTAAGATAAAATAATAACTTAATGTAGAGTATTGATTGTGAATATGAACACTACCCGGCAATACATGGAGTCCTGAGATCACTTTAATGCAGTTAGCACTTCTAATATGTGACCAGAGCGACATTTCCTGGCTTGAAAACTTTCTGGATTTCAGTGACCTGCAGCAGCTTTCCGGGGCGGAAATACTGCCGGAACATGACACCTGCCTGGTCCTGAAATGGGATGCAGACGGGCTGTCCCTGCATGCACCCGGCCATGGTAACGCCGGGGCCACCCGGGTGGATTTTGAGTCTGCCCGGCTTCGGCATCGGGTAGAAACCACAAGAAAGCATGAAGGCCTGTTAAAAGCCGTCGGCATGGACAAGCTGAAACAAGGGCAACCCTGGCATGTGGTGGATGCCACGGCGGGCCTGGGGATAGATGCCTTCACGTTGGCCGCGAAAGGTTGCCAGGTCACCCTGCTGGAGAAAAACCCGGTGATGGCGGCCTTGCTCCATGACGGTTTTCGCCGTGGCAGCAACAGCGCAGACCCTGCTGTGCGTGACATACTGGCGCGCATGACACTGTGCCATGCCGATACCCATGACTACTTCGCACAACCCGGCGCAACTTGCCCTGATGTCATTTACCTGGATCCGATGTTTCCCCCGCGAAGAAAATCCGCCAGGGTAAAAAAAGATATTGCGCTGATGCAGTCACTACTGCCGCCCAACGAGGACGTGGCCGAATTGCTGGCACTGGCCAGGGGGTTAGCAGGGCGACGCGTCGTGTTGAAGCAGCCGGGAAAAGCCGGGAAGGCGGACAGTGCAAAAGCCGATTTCCTGGTGCCGGGCAAGGCCTGTCATTTCGAGGTGTTTTTAACTCACAACCTGGAACAGGTTTCGAGCTAGGTGAGCAGGTTGGTGAGAATCCCCTGGTAGATGCGGGACAGGTCTTCCAGGTCGGCTACGGACACGCACTCGTTGACCTTGTGAATGGTACGGTTGCATGGCCCGATTTCCACCACTTCGGCACCGGTCGGTGCTATAAAGCGGCCGTCACTGGTGCCACCACTGGTGGACAACTGCGTGGTCAGGCCGGTGACCGATTCAATGGCCCGGGAAACCGCATCGGTGAGAACACCTTCTGCAGTGATGAACGGATTACCCGACAACTGCCATTCCAGGGTGTAGTTCTCGTAGTGCGCATTGAATATCGATTCTGTCTTTTCCATCAGGTCTTCAGCGGTGACTTCCGAGGAAAAGCGAAAATTGAACAGGGCTGTCATTTCACCGGGAATGACATTGTTGGTGCCTTCGCCGGCATGGATATTGGAAAGCTGGAAGCTGGTTGGTGGAAAATACTCATTGCCCTGGTCCCAGGTCTGGGCACACAACTCGGCCAGTGCCGGCATGAAACGATGCACGGGGTTGTTGGCCAGGTCAGGGTAGGCAACATGTCCCTCCTTACCATGCACGGTCAGCGTGCCATTGAGTGAACCACGACGGCCGTTGCGAATGACATCACCAAGTGCCTCGCTGCTGGAAGGCTCTCCCACCACGCAGTAATCAATTTTTTCGCCGCGGGACTGCAGGGTTTCAATGACTTTACGGGTGCCATCAACGGCAATACTTTCTTCGTCACTGGTAATCAGGAAGGCGATGCTGCCTTTGATCTCCCCATTGTCTGCAACAAATCGTTCGCAGGCAGTAATCATGGCGGCAATGCTGCCTTTCATGTCCGCCGCACCACGTCCGTAAAGATAGCCGTCGCGGACAGTGGCCGAGAAAGGTTCTGATTGCCATTGCGCACTGTCACCCGGTGGCACCACGTCAGTATGGCCGGCCAGGCAGACCAGGGGACCTTCAGTGCCGCGCCTGGCCCAGAGATTGGAAACCTCACCAAAGGGCATGTTTTCAACCGTGAATCCCATGGCCTCCAGGCGTGCAGCCAGGATCAGCTGGCAGCCCTCGTCCTTTGGACTGACGGAGCGGCGTGCGATGAGTTCGGTGCACAGATCCTGGGTTGCTGACATGTTGATTGGTCCGCTGGTGGTTCGCTTTAGTTATGGGAATGCAGTTCGGCGTTAAGTTCCACCTTGGAGCGATTGGTGCGGCATTCAACCACACCGGTCGTGGAATTACGCAGGAACAACAGGTCGCTCTTGTTGGACAGCTCACGCGCCTTGACCACTTCAACTGCATTCATGTCGCTGTCCATGACCGTGACCTTGGTGCCGGCACTGACATAAAGGCCGGACTCAATCGTGCAGCGGTCACCCAGGGGAAAACCAAGACCGGCGTTGGCGCCGATGAGGCAGTCTTCACCCACGGAAATGACTTCCTTGCCGCCGCCGGAGAGGGTGCCCATGATGGAGCAGCCGCCACCAAGATCACTGTTGTTGCCAACAAAGACACCGGCAGAAATACGGCCTTCAATCATGGCGGTACCGGCGGTACCGGCATTAAAGTTCACAAAGCCTTCATGCATGATGGTAGTGCCTTCACCCACATAAGCGCCCAGCCTGACACGTGCCGTGTCGGCAATGCGCACTCCTTTAGGTACCACGTAGTTGGTCATCTTGGGGAACTTGTCCACGGAGAACACTTCCAGGGATTCGCCATCCAGGCGGGCCTGCCACTGGCGCTGCTCCAGCTCATCAAGGGCGATGGCGCCCTGGCTGGTCCAGGCGTTGTTGGGCAGGCAGGGAAAGATGCCATCCAGGTTAATGCCGTGTGGTTTGACCAGGCGATGGGACAGCAGGTGCAATTTCAGGTAGGCCTCGGGAACACTTTGCAGCTTGTCGTCACTTTCCAGGATCACGGCGACCAGGGGGCGATCAGATGTCTGCATCCCTTCGAGCAGGCTTTTCAATTCGGGGTCACTGACACTGGCTGCGCAAGTGGAAGCATCCACGACACTAAGCTCCAGTGCCTGGTTGCCACCGGTATAACCCAGGGTTTCCAGTACCGGCGCGATAAGGGACTGGTCCGGATTCAGCCGGGGTGAGGGAAAGAAAACTTCTAGCCAATTGCCGGCACTGTCTTTGGTGCCGACACCGAGTGCAAAACTGAACATGATGCGGTGATATCCTGTTGTGAATGAAGCTTTTAAGTGTTTAAAAAAGGGGGCGAATTATAGCAGGCTTTACAAGAGGCTTTTATAGGCAGTCTCATCAAAGCCAAGCAGCAGTTTTTTACCCTTTCCGACATCAAGTACAGGGCGTTTGATGATGGAAGTGTGCTCCATCATGATGGCGATTGCCTTGTTCTCGTCGATGTCAGCTTTCACCGAATCATCAAGCTTGCGCCATGTTGTACCGCGCGTATTGAGCAGCGCGTCATGGCCAAGCTCACGGCACCATTGTTTCAGGGTGTTCTCATCAATGCCGGCTTTCTTGTAATCATGGAAATCGTATTTAATGCCGTGATCATCAAGCCAGCGCCTGGCTTTCTTGATGGTGTCACAATTGGGTATGCCATACATCGTGGCCATGGGGTCACCTCTGTCAAATTCATCGGCCATGAAGACGGAAACAGTCTTCTGGCAAGCCTTCTATAATGTTGTTCCAGTATGCAGCCAGGTAGTGGTCAGGCGTCTTCCGCAGGAGCGGTTTCCGCATCTAACAGCTTCCTGACTCTCTCCTGAAGTTCCTGGCCCAGGGCTTCATCAACTATGGGATTGTTGTCACTGTCGGTGATAAAGAAAACATCCTCCACGTTTTCACCCAGGGTGGTGATCTTGGCGTTGTGGAGAGTAATGTCCATTTCAACAAAAAGATTGGCTACTTTCGCCAGCAGACCGGGCCTGTCGGGACACAGCACTTCCAGGTTGGAATAGGGCGTGTTTTCGTGGTTGGTCAGCGTGGTCTCGGTTTTGCGAGTAAATTGCCGGTATTTACGGGAAGGGCGATGACGGGTAATCGGCTTGATCGGTGTTTTCGCACTCACGTACTCGTTCAGGGTCCGGTTAATTTCCTCAAGGCGCTGGGGATTCTTGCCGATGGGCTGACCATCACTTTCAAGCACCATGAATGTGGTTAACAGGTAATCACTTTCAGTGAAATAAATGCGGGCATCCTGGATATTCATATTCAGGCGATCAAATGCCGTTGCAATATTGGCAAACAGGCCATGGGAATTTTGTGTGTAGATAAATACCTGTGTTGCGCCTTCGTTACGGATCTCTGTCTTGTTTTTGATCAGAATCAGGGGGGCAACATTGCTTTTATGATTGGCAATAGCTTTGGAATGCCAGGCAATATCTTCAGGGGATTCGCGCAGGAAATATTCCTCATTCGGGTTGTTCCATATCTCCCGAATCTGCTTGTCGGTATAGCCTGATTCTTTGAGCAGGGCAATTGCCGCTTTCTGGTTTTGCTGGATCAGGTCGGCTTTACCCACGGTTACGCCCTGGGCCTGGCTCAGTTCACGCTTGGTGTGCTGGTAAAGGTTTCTCAGGAGGGTGGCGCGCCAGGTATTCCAGAGCGTGGGGTTGGTGCCATTGATGTCGGCAACGGTCAAAACGTAGAGGTAATCCAGATGAGTCTGGTCACCGACCAGTTTGCCAAATTTACGAATGACCTCGGGATCCTGTATGTCCTCGCGCTGGGCTACGCTGGACATGGTGAGATGGTGCTCCACCAGCCATCCAACGAGGGCGGTATCCCATTTGCCCAGGTGATGGCGCCGACAGAACAACTCGGCATCACGTTTGCCCAGCACCGAATGGTCACCACCACGCCCCTTGGCGATGTCATGGTAGAGCCCGGCGATATACAACAGCTCGATCTTCGGCAGCTGGTGGAACAACTGGTGGGCAATGGGGTATTTTTCCGCGGCTACCGGGTGACGGAAGCGGCGCATGTTTTCCATGACCTGCAGAGTATGTGAATCCACGGTGTAGACATGAAACAGGTCATATTGCATCTGCCCCACAATACGCCCGAATTCGGGCAGATAGGCAGGCAGGATGCCGTAACGATTCATTTTCCTGAGCTTGGCGACCATGTAGTGGGGCGACCGTAACAGCTCCATGAACATGGAGATATTGCGCAGGTCCCGGCGATACTCATTGTCGATCAGGTGCTTGCTGTTGCGAAGCAGGCGTATGGTGGAGGCGCGAATGCCCTCGATCTTTTCGTTTTGCGCCCAGCACACGAAAATTTCTATCAACGCGAACGGCGTGCGCTCAAACACCTTGCTGCTTTTGACTTCAATGTAGTTGTTGCGAATCTGGAAGCGATTGTTGATCGAGACTATCTTGGTTCTTTCCTTGGAACGCAGGATTTCCTCGTCGAAAAGTTGCAATAAAACGTCATTGAGTTCACGCAGGCTCAGTACCACCCGGTAATACTCTTTCATCAACTTTTCAATGCCGAGACTTTTCTGGTCATCCTTGTAGTTGAGTATTTCAGCGAGCTTGCGTTGATGCTCAAAGAGCAGGCGATCTTCGCGGCGGCCTGTGATCATGTGCAGACCGTAGCGGATTTTCCAGAGGAAATTACGACCGCGGATGAGGTCCCTGTGCTCTCCCTTTTCCAGGAAGTTGCGCTCAACAAGGTCATGGAAATCACTGGCGCCAAAGTGGCGTTTGGAGATCCAGCCGATGGTCTGTATGTCACGAAGGCCACCCGGAGCTTCTTTCAGGTTCGGTTCAAGCGCTGATTCGATATCTTCCTGCTTGCTGTGACGAATTTCCTGTTCTTCTTTCTTGGCTTCAAAAAACTGTTTACGGTTCCAGACTTTCTTTTTCTCAATACGCGCAATGACCTTGTCGAGCAGTTCCTTGTTGCCATACAGGGTCCGGGATTCGATGAGCGCTGTCGCTACCGTTATATCCCGTGTGGCTTCCTGCTGGTTCTCCTTGATGGAGCGAACGCTCTGGCCGATTTCCAGGTTGATGTCCCAGAGGAAGGTCAGGAAATGCTCAATGTCAGCCTTGTATTTCTCCTTGTTGTCTTTGGCCAGCAGAATCTGGATATCAATATCCGAGTAGGGGTGAAGCTCCCCGCGACCATAACCACCGACCGCAATCAGGCTGATGTCATCGGCATCTTTCCAGTCATAGGATTCCCAGGCAGAGATCAAAAGCTGGTCAACGAACCAGGCCTGATCGCGGATGATGCTTTCAATATCGACTTTGTCGATAAAACGCTTGTCCAGTTCCTGGCGGGCATGCTGAACCGCGTCACGGTAGCAGGTAATAGGTGACGGACTGTCGGCCAGGGTCTGGAGAAAAGCTTTGCGATCAAAAAGGGACTTTCGAGTACGCGCCACTCTGGATGGGGTTGTCATTCTAGAATGATTCTTCTGTTCGTTTTGTGAGCACTTCGCAACCATCGCTGGTGACTGCCAGGGTGTGTTCCCATTGCGCAGACAGGCGTCGGTCCCGTGTGGTTACCGTCCAGCCATCACTGCGGGACAGCTTGGTATGGCGCGAACCGGCGTTGATCATGGGTTCTATCGTGAAAGTCATGCCCTCGGCAAGCGGCATGCCGGTGCCGGGCGTACCGTAATGCAGTACCTGTGGCTCCTCGTGAAAGATACGGCCGATACCGTGGCCACAATATTCACGGACCACGGAATAATGGTTGGATTCCGCATGCTGCTGAATGATGTGGCCGATATCGCCGAGCGTGGTGCCGGGTTTGACGATCGCAATGGCCTTGTAGAGGCATTCCTGGGTCACCACGGCAAGTTTATGAGCATGGGGAGCTACCTTACCGACATAGAACATCTTGCTCGTATCCCCGTGAAAGCCGTCCTTGATGACCGTGATATCAATATTCACGATGTCACCTTTTTTCAGGATGGTGTTATCGCTGGGTATGCCATGACAGATGACATGGTTCACGGATGTGCAGATCGACTTGGGAAAACCATTGTAATTCAGCGGGGCAGGGACGGCCTGCTGCTCATTGACTATGTAGTCATGACAAATGCGGTCGAGTTCACCGGTGCTGACGCCCGGTACTACGTGAGGACCAATCATTTCCAGCACTTCGGCTGCAAGACTGCCTGCCACACGCATTTTTGCAATGTCTTCGGGGCTTTTTATGGTTACTGGCATTGGGAAGTATGGCGGTGAAAAGGACGCTATTTTAGGGCAACCGCGGCCACAAAGAAATGATAGTTCGCAAAAGAAGAGGGTGAACTGGTTTCCAAGACCTGGAATTCATGCTGGCTGGATTGACGGATATACAGGCGTGCATACCAGGGATCGGTGCCGGGACGGCTTGTGTTTTTCCCAATTATTTCATGGGCTTCCCGCCCCCTTGCAGGCAGTTGGCAGGTACTGTTTTTCCTTTAAGTTGGCATGCCTTTGTGGTATAAAGCCGCACGTTTTTCCCGGGTGGGAAGAACCGGCGCAGGAATATCCTGCAAAACAAACTTAACCTTAACTGTCACACATACATCAACACTTCGGGCTGGGTGCCACAAACCTGTTAAAAAACAACAGGTTGCAGGTTAGTCCCGAGGGATGTATGGAGGCTTAACCCAAGGACATAGCAATGACCTCTGTAAACATGAAAGACATGTTGCAGGCCGGTGTGCATTTCGGACACCAGTGCCGCTACTGGAACCCCAAGATGAATCAGTACATTTTCGGGGCCCGCAATAAAATCCATATCATCAATCTTGAGCAAACCCTGCCTGCATTGACCCAGGCCATGGAACAGGTTCGCCATATGGCCGAGCGCAAACAGAAAGTCCTGTTTGTCGGCACCAAGCGCGCTGCGAGCAAGATTATCAAGGCCGAAGCGGATCGCGCTTCCATGCCTTACGTCGACCAGCGCTGGCTGGGCGGCATGCTGACCAATTACAAAACCATCCGTGCTTCCATCAAGAAACTCAAGGACCTGGAAAGCCAGGCGACTGATGGCACCTTTGACAAGCTCACCAAGAAAGAAGCGCTCATGCGTACCCGCGAGCAGGAAAAACTGGAAAGAAGCATCGGTGGTATCAAGGATATGGGCGGACTGCCTGATGCGCTGTTCGTTATCGATGTTGACCATGAACGCATCGCCGTGACCGAAGCCAACAAGCTTGGTATTCCGGTAATTGGTGTCGTTGACACCAACAGTGATCCGGACGGTGTGGATGTGGTTATTCCCGGTAATGATGATGCGATTCGCGCCATCAAGCTTTATGTTGGTGCCATGGCAGATGCCTGCGTGGAAGGTCACGGCAAGGCCAAGCAGGAAGACGAAGCCCGCAAGGGTGAGTTCGTTGAACTGGATGATGCCAAGGAAGAAGCTGAGCCCAAGGTCAAGGTAAAGGCCAAGGCGAAAGCCAAGGTAGAAGCTGCTGAAGAAGAAAAGCCAGCTGAAGCCGCGGCTGCAGAAACTGCCACCGAGGAAGCAGCTGCACCTGCAGAGGCTGCTGAAGAAAAGACAGAAGCTCCGGCAGAAGAAGCAAAAGCTGAAGAAGCTGCTCCTGAAGCGAAAGCTGAAGAAAAGGCTGAAGAGAAGGCTGAAGCTAAAACTGAAGAAAAAGCTGCGCCCAAAGCCAAGGCCAAGGCAAAGGCTAAAACCAAGGCCAAAGCCAAGACCAAGGCTGAACCAAAAGCCAAGGCCAAAACCAAGGCCAAGGCTAAAGCAAAGGCCAAAGCCAAGGCCGAGTAAGCGCACTGACCAGGTAATACTCCGGCGGGTCGACCCTGCCGGAGACCAGGTGAATTTCAGAATATATGAGGGAGGCCAGACATGGCAGAGATTACAACTTCATTAGTTAAAGAATTAAGAGAACGTACCGGGCTTGGCATGATGGACTGCAAAAAGGCCCTGCAGGCAGCCGATGGTGATATTGAAAAAGCCATTGAGGATCTGCGTAAGGAAAGCGGCCTGAAGGCTGCCAAGAAAGCCGGTCGTACCGCGGCTGAAGGTCTTGTCCTGACAAAGATTGCTGACGACGGCAGCTATGGCGCCATGGTTGAAGTCAACAGTGAAACTGACTTTGCAGCCAAGGATGAAAACTTTTCAGATTTTGCCGGCTTCGTTCTTGATACCGTGTTTTCAAAGAAAGAAGATGACATTGATGCCTTGCTGGCAGCAGGTCTGGAACAGACTCGCCAGGAACTTGTCCAAAAGATTGGTGAAAACATCACCGTTCGTCGCGCCGTTGTGTGCGAGGAAGAGGGTGGAACAGTCGGTGCCTACGTGCACTCCAACAACAAAATTGCCGTGCTGGTTACCCTGCGCGGTGGTGATGAAGATCTGGCTAAAGACATTGCCATGCACGTGGCAGCTGTTAACCCGATGGTAGTCAAGGCTGAGGATGTGCCCGCTGAAGTCCTGAACAAGGAAAGCGAAATCTACAGCGCTCAGGCCGCCGAAAGTGGCAAGCCGGCTGACATCATCGAAAAGATGGTCAGTGGTCGTCTGCGCAAGTACGTGGAAGAAGTCAGCCTGACTGAACAGGCCTTCGTGAAAGATCCGGACGTCAAGGTTGGCAAACTGGCCAAGGATGCCGGGGCAGAGATTCTGTCTTTTGTCCGCTTTGAAGTCGGTGAAGGTATTGAGAAAAAAGCAGAAGATTTTGCTGCTGAAGTCGCTGCACAGCTGAAAGGCGAATAAAAGGCTGACTGACGGGCAATATTATTCACAAGAGAGAAGGGCGACCTTAGATGGCAACCAAAATCCGTAAATACGACAGGGTCCTGCTTAAACTGAGTGGCGAAGCCCTGACCGGCAATGCGGATTTTGGCATTGATCCGAAAGTACTTGATCGCATGGCAGCCGAAATTGGCCAGTTGGTTGAAATCGGTGTCCAGGTTGGCCTGGTGATTGGTGGCGGCAACCTGTTTCGTGGTGCCGCCTTGCATGAGGCGGGCATGGAACGGGTTACCGGCGACCACATGGGTATGCTGGCAACTGTCATGAACGCCCTGGCAATGCGTGATGCCCTGGAACGCGCCAATATCGCCACCCGTGTCATGTCTGCCATTCCGATGAGTGGTGTCGTCGAGCATTACGATCGTCGTACCGCCATCAGACATCTCAAGGATGGTGATGTTGTCATTTTCTCGGCCGGTACCGGCAACCCGTTTTTCACTACTGATTCCTCTGCCTGCCTGCGCGGCATTGAAATAGATGCTGACCTGGTGCTCAAGGCTACCAAGGTGGATGGTGTGTATTCGGAAGACCCGATAAAGAACCCCGATGCCGAGAAGTTTGAACGCCTGACTTACGATGAAGTGCTGGACAAGAAACTGGGCGTTATGGACCTGACTGCAATCTGCCTGAGCAGAGATCACAACCTGCCTGTACGCGTCTTCAACATGAACAAGCCCGAGGCCTTGTTCAATATCATTGTTGGCAAGGACGAAGGTACATTAATAGAAAGGGGAAAATGACATGATTGATGAGATTATTGCTGACGCCGGCGAGCGTATGGAAAAAAGCCTGCATAGCCTGGAGGGGGCCTTCAACAAGATCAGAACAGGGCGTGCCCATCCTGGTCTTCTCGACAGTGTCATGGTGTCCTATTACGGCTCCGATACGCCAATCCAGCAGGTGGCGAATGTGACGGTGGAAGACTCACGCACCATCGCCGTGACTCCCTGGGAAAAGAAAATGCTGGGGGAAGTTGAAAAGGCCATCATGAAATCCGACCTGGGTCTTAATCCTTCCAACAACGGTGATGTGATCCGGATTCCGATGCCGGCATTGACCGAGGAAACTCGCAAGGAATACACCAAGCAGGCCAAGCAGGAAGCTGAAAATGCCCGTGTTGCCGTGCGCAATATTCGCCGCGATGCCAACAGCCATATCAAGGATCTGCTCAAGGAAAAGGAAATTTCGGAAGATGAAGAACGTGCTGCCGAGCAGAATATCCAGAAACTGACTGACAGCTATATCGGGAAAATTGAAGCCAAATATGAAGAAAAAGAAGCAGATCTGCTGACGATCTGATTCCCTGACGTCACCACTTATGACATCTGCCAACGACGCTGCAACCAGGGCTGAAAAAGACCGGAAAAATAACCTTCCCCGTCATATTGCAGTGATTATGGATGGCAATAATCGCTGGTCAAAACAACACAACAAGAATGGTGTCTCCGGCCATCGTGCCGGTGCCGTTGCTGCCCGCAACCTTGTCAGCATCTGCCTGAAAAAAAATATCGATATCCTTACCCTCTTTGTCTTCAGCAGTGAAAACTGGCTGCGTCCGAAAAAAGAGGTGAACAGCCTCATGGCCCTGTTTCTTAATGTGCTACAGCGCAATGAGGTCAACAAGCTGCACAAGCAGAATATCCGTTTGCGCTTTATCGGCAGCAGGGAGCGTTTCTCCGCCAAGCTGCTGGCCCTGATGGATGCCGCTGAAAAGCTTACTGCCAACAATACCGGCATGATCGTCGTGGTGGCCGCTGACTATGGTGGTCACTGGGACATGGCCAATGCGGCACAACAGATTGCCCGTCAGGTAGCCGATGGCAAGCTTGATGTGAACGCCATTGATGAGAACACAGTTGAGCAATTTATTGCGCTCGGTGACCTGCCCATGCCAGATCTGTGTATCCGTACCGGTGGTGAAAAACGCATCAGTAACTTCCTGCTTTGGCAGTTTGCCTACACCGAGCTGTATTTTACCGACACGTTCTGGCCGGATTTTGATGAGCAGGCCCTCGATCTTGCCCTGGAAGATTATGCCGGGCGCCAACGTCGTTTTGGCAAGGTCAGTGACCAGGTAGAGGCCAGCTGACCGTGTTGAAGCAACGGGTAATTACAGCATTCGTGCTTCTGTTTCTGATCCTTGCTGTCGTGTTTGTGCTCCCTGCGATATGGTTTGACCTGTTCATTGCCCTGGTCATAGGTATTGCGGTCTGGGAGTGGTCAAAGATGACAGGGCTGACCGGACTGCCAGCCAGGACAGCGTTTCTTGTTGTGGCCGTTGTCCTGTTTGCGGTGCTTACCCATTCCCCTCTGTCCCTGACCCTTGCCCTGTCTGTCGGCGCCTTGTTCTGGATAGGTGCGTTGATACTGGTTTGCCTCTATCCGCAGGGAAAAATAGCCTGGGCGAACAAGCCTGTGTTGTTCCTGATTACCCTGCCACTGTTTTTTCCAGGCTGGCTTTCCTTTGTTTACCTGCGCGACCAGCCGTATTTTGCTTTCCATGTTTTGCTGATGATGGGACTGGTTGCGGCCGCTGACATCGGTGCGTACTTTGCCGGCAAGGCTTTTGGGAGGCACAAACTGGCACCGCGTGTCAGCCCCAACAAAACCTGGGAAGGCTTTGTGGGTGGCCTGTTGGCCTGTTGCCTCCTCGTGCTTGTCGCCGGACTGGTTTTTATCTTGCAGGTTGTTCAGTTGAACGGCATGCATTGGATCAAGCTATTCCTGTCAGCTATTCTCATTGCTGCCACCAGCGTGACGGGGGACCTGTTTGAAAGCATGGTTAAACGTTATCGCGATATCAAGGACAGTGGCACCATCCTGCCAGGTCACGGCGGCATGCTTGATCGTATTGATGGCCTGACTGCGGCAGCACCTGTTTATGCCTTGCTGCTGGTCTTCATGCAACAGGACTTCCTGTGACTGACTGCCAGCTCATCACCATTCTCGGGTCCACGGGCTCCATTGGCGTCAACACGCTGGATGTCATTGCACGAAACCCTGATCGCTACAAGGTTTTTGCTCTGACAGCGAACAGGAACGTGGACTTGCTGCAGCAGCAATGTGAAACATTCAAACCGGTATTTGCTGTCATGCAGGATGAAGATGCCGCCGGACAGCTTCGGCAGGTGTTGTCAGGCTCAGGAATCGAGGTTTTGTCTGGCGTTGAAGGCCTGAAGTCTGTGGCGGCACACGAGGACGTCGATTGTGTGATGGCAGCCATTGTGGGAGGCATAGGTCTGGCGCCTACCTACGCAGCGGCGAGGGCAGGTAAAAAAGTGCTGTTGGCCAACAAGGAAGCCCTGGTGATGGCAGGTAGCCTGTTCATGGAGGCCGTCAACCAATCGGGATGTACGCTGCTGCCCATCGACAGTGAGCACAATGCGATGTTCCAGTGTCTGCCTGTCAGTGACAGGGGGCGTTTCCAGAATCATGACAAGGATGGCTTCAGTAAAATCGTATTGACCGGCTCCGGTGGTCCTTTCCTGAATCGTGATGCGGATACCCTGGGGGATGTAACACCTGAGCAGGCATGTGCTCACCCGAACTGGAGCATGGGGCGAAAAATTTCCGTGGACTCGGCCACCATGGTCAACAAGGCGCTTGAGCTGATCGAAGCCTGTTTCCTGTTTGGACTGCCGGAGTCGGCGATCGACATCATGATTCATCCGCAAAGTATTGTGCATTCGATGGTGCATTTCTGTGACGGTTCGGTCCTGGCCCAGATGGGAAACCCGGATATGCGCACACCTATTGCCTATGGCCTGGCCTGGCCTGAACGCATGGATGCCGGTGTGGCAACACTGGATCTGGCCGCTATTTCGACACTGGAATTTACCCGTCCCGACCTGGTACGTTTTCCCTGCCTGCGAATTGGTCGTGAAGTGGCCAGAACCGGGGGCTCTGCACCAGTAATTCTCAATGCCGCCAATGAGTTGGCAGTGGCAGGTTTTTTGGCGGGTTCACTCAGATTTGATCAAATTCCTGCTATCATAGCGGCCACTCTGGAAGAGCAGCCTGTTTCAAGCATGGCGACTCTTGAAGAGGTACTGGCGGCAGATGCTGCAGCCCGCGATACCGCCGCCAGGCATATCGGGAAAATTACCGGGATTTAGGCCGCTCCGGGCGGTTTTTTGCGGATAATTCCCTCCAATCGGGTTGTCAAAAGAACAGATCAATCAGCGACTGGAGAATGGCCCGTATGCCGGAGTCGTTCAGGTCAATAATTGAAGCGGGACAAGCTAACAGCTCTGATGGAACTCTTATTTGGAACCAGGGAGCTGGATAAATTCACAAATACTGGAAATTTTAGTCAAGGTTAATGGGTTTCATAGGTAGTATCATTTTCGATATCGGCGCCATGCTGTTGACCCTGGGTATCCTGGTCACCTTCCATGAATTTGGCCATTTCTGGGTGGCCCGGAAATGCGGCGTCAAGGTTGAAAAGTTTTCTGTCGGTTTTGGCAGGCCGCTTTTGAAGTGGCGCGAAAAACCCAGGACAGTGTCCACACAGTCAGGCCCGGCTTCCCAGCAAGAGGGTACCGAGTTCGTCATTGCGGCTATTCCCCTGGGCGGTTATGTAAAAATGCTCGGTGAGCAGGACCACGAAGTGCCTGATGAGCAGAAACAGTTCGCCTTCAATCACAAACCTCTTTCTCAACGGGCTGCCATCGTTGCCGCGGGTCCTGCCGCCAACTTCCTGCTGGCCATTTTGCTGTACTGGGCCATGTTCATGTCGGGAGTCAGTGATTTTGCCCCGGTCGTTGGCAAGATTGCTCCCGATTCGATATCAGCCAATGCGGGACTGGAGTACGGTGACGAGATTGTCGCCGTTGACAACAAGCAGACCCGCACCTGGCAGGAAGTCAGAAAACAACTGCTGGATCGCCTGGGCGAGACAGGCACCATGCACATGCAGGTACAGAAACCGGATGGCACGAGGGTACGTGAGCTGCAACTGCCCCTGCAATCCTGGCTGGCCGGGGCCACCGAGCCCGATATCCTGGGTTCCCTGGGTATAACGCCTATTTACATGGATATCCCGCCGCGCATCGGCCAGGTACTGCCAGGCGGCAGGGCTGAGGCCTCCGGTATGCAAGCCGGGGACCTGGTACTGTCGGCTAATGGCAGTGCAATCCAGGGCTGGGACGAGTGGGTCACGGTGATTCGCGAGAATCCGGAAACCGATATCAATGTGGACGTGGAGCGTGACGGACAAACGCAGTCACTGGTCATACGCCCGGCTTATCTGCTCGATGACAGCGGCAACCCGCAACTTGACCAGCAGGGTCGCAGGCAGGGCTCCATTGGCGCCGGTGTTGAAATTCCCGTGTTATCGGAAGACCTGGTACGTGATATCCAGTTTTCCCCTGTAGCTGCACTGGGTGAAGCCGTGTCAGAGACCTGGGAAAACAGTATTTTTGTCCTGGTAGCGATAAAGAAAATGATCGTCGGGCTGATGTCGGTAAACAATATCAGCGGGCCGATTACCATTGCCCAGATTGCCGGTGACTCTGCCAGCGACGGCATCGAATACTTTATCGGCTTTCTTGCCATACTCAGTATTAGTCTGGGTGTGATGAACCTGCTGCCCATTCCGGTACTGGATGGTGGCCACCTGTTTTACTACGCGATAGAAGCAATAATCCGCAAGCCATTGCCCGAAGGAGTCCAGGAAATGGGGCTGCGTTTCGGTCTGCTGGTCATTGCCGGCATCATGTTCATTGCGTTCTACAATGATATAAACCGTCTGTTGTAAAAGGCTGTCAATGAACTTCAAGGCCAAAAAGAAAATTTTGTCATGCCTTATTGCGGCTGCACTTTGCATGCCCGCAATACTGCCCAACCCCGTCCATGCCCAGGCTGCCAACCAGTCCTTTACGGTGTCAGATATTCGCCTGGAAGGCCTGCAGCGCATCTCGGCAACCAATGTTTTCGCTTTGCTCAATATCAATGTGGGCGACCAGCTCAACGCCAATGATTACGCCAACATCATCAGGGATATCTCGGCCTCGGAAAATTTCGATAACGTCGAGTTGCTGCGCGAAGGCAATGTCCTGATTATTCGCCTGGAAGAGCGTCCCACGATCAGTGATATCCAGATAGACGGTAACAAGCTGATTCCTACCGAAGCCTTGATGGAAAATATGGGTAATGCCGGACTGGCTATTGGCCAGGTGTTCCAGGCATCCACCCTGGATGGCATGCGACTGGCACTGCAGGAGCAATACGTAGGGCAGGGACGATACGGTGCCAGTGTTGATGTCGAAGTGATCGAGCAGGAGCGCAACCGTGTAGCTATCGATATCCAGATCACTGAAGGTGAGCCGTCCAAGATCGTCCATATCAATGTCGTCGGTAATACGGTTTTTGATGATGAGGAACTGCTCGACCTGTTCGAGATTTCCACCACGAACTGGTTGTCCTGGATTCGCAAGGATGACCAGTACGCCAGGGAAAAGGTCAATGGCGACCTGGAACGCCTGACGTCCTATTACATGGACCAGGGCTATATCAACTTCGATATCACCTCGACCCAGGTATCCGTCACGCCAAGCAAGGATGAAGTCTATATCACCGTCAACATTTCCGAAGGCGATGTCTATACCATTAACGAGGTAGAGCTGGCTGGCGACCTGGTGGATTCTGAAGAATTGCTGCGACTCATGATTCAGTTGCGCGAAGGCCAGGTGTTTTCCCAGCAACTGGTAACGTCCACTTCTGAATTCATGACCCAGTTGCTTGGTAACCAGGGCTACTTCTTCGCCGAAGTGGAAGGCGTACCTTCCATCAATGAAGATGACAAGACTGTTGATGTCACCTTTTTCGTGATACCGGGTAACCGAACTTACGTGAACCGCATCAGCTTTTATGGCAACACCAATACGGCGGATGAAGTTCTGCGCCGGGAGATGCGCCAGATGGAAGGGGCGCCGGCATCCAGCGTGGCGATGGAACAGTCCAAGGTGCGTCTTGAGCAACTGGGCTACTTCAGTGAAGTGGAGTATGAAACCTCGGAAGTGCCGGGGACTTCTGACCAGATCAACGTCGATTTTTCTGTTGCTGAACAGTTGTCCGGCACCATTGGTGGCAGTATCGGCTACGGACAGGTCCAGGGCCTGGTATTGTCAGCAAACCTGCAGCAGGCCAACTTCCTCGGGACAGGAAAAAGCGTTGGCATTGGCGTCAACACCAGCCGTTTCAGTACCAGCTACCAGTTCAACTATTTCAATCCGTATTACACCATTGACCAGATCAGCCGCGGCTTCGGTTTGTCCTATACCACTTCGGATTTCGCCGAACTCAACCTGGCTTCCTACAGTACCAACCAGGCCAATGCCAATGTCACCTATGGTTATCGTCTCAATGAAAACCAGTCCCTGTCCTTCAACTTTGGCCTGACCAATACAGTCATTGATGAAGGTATCGGTCCGGTACAGGAAATTGCAGCCAGCCCGAAACTGATTCCGGGGATCAATAACTACATGATTGTACCGCCGCGCAATCAGTCTTATTTCAATCCTGAAACCGGACAGATTTTCCCGATAGCCGATGCCGTCACTGCACCTATCAGTGCACTGCCAGACACCGCGTTTAACCAGAAAAAAGGTTTTCTTGACCGGGAAGGCAACAAGTTCAATAACCTGAATGTTGCCATTACCTGGAGTGAATCCACGCTCAACCTGGGACTGTTTCCGACTGCGGGTATGGCGCAGAGCCTGTCATTTTCCTTCACGGCGCCCGGCAGTGATCTGTCCTATTACCGCCTGCAGTATTTCCGCGAACACTATATTCCCATTGCGCCAGAATGGATTCTCCACATGCGCGCCGACCTGGGTTACGGCGACGGTTACGGCTCAACTGAACAGTTGCCGTTCTTTCAGCATTTTTATGCGGGTGGCCTGGGCACGGTCCGTGGCTTTGAACGCAATACCCTGGGCCCCAGGGCAACATTCCCGGAGCGTTATCGCACCAATAACACCCGCTTCCTTCGGGATGCCAATGGTGATATTGCCCAGGATCCCTTTGGCAACCCGGTTATAGATACCCGATCAGACGTTGCCTACATCCTGGAGCAGGTTGTGGATGAGAACGGACTGCCGGTGTTTGATAATACTGGCCAGCCAGTGCTTGAAGAAAAACTATCGTCCCAGCCCCTGTACGGCGGCAGGCCTTCGCCATTTGGCGGCAATATTCAGGCAACAGGTACGGTAGAATTGCTGTTCCCACTGCCGTTTATCGAGGATCGCAGCCGGGTTCGCTCGGCAATCTTTGTCGATGCCGGTAACGTGTTTTCCTCCTATTGCACCCAGGAGCAGGAACTGGCAAGCAACTGTTCCGGATTCAGCCTCGATGGCATGCGTTATTCTGCCGGTGTCTCGGTCAGCTGGTTTTCAGGGGCCTTTGGTATCATGTCATTCAGCCTGGCCAAGCCCTTTAACGCCTCTGTAATAGATGAAACCGAAATTTTCCAGTTTACCCTGGGTAACACTTTCTGAGCGGTTTTAGCCATAGTTGTCCGCAATCTGTCGGCAATTTACCTGTAAAGGAAGTATTCGAACCATAGTCAAAAAGCCTGTAGAATACGCGCCATTGTTGACGGGACCGAAAAATAACCGTCACCGGGAATCAAATCGGTTAAATGAGAGTCTAAACCCAGAGACTGACCAGATACCCGGCCATAAAGCCGGTCAAGTCCCTGAATTAATTTTGACAAAACGACATCAGAATAGTTGGAGAGTCACGTGAATAAGATAGTACGTAGTTTGTTCGTCGCTGCCGCCATATTAGTTGCCACAGGCAGCACCAGTGTTTTTGCCCAGAATGAAAGCGGTCTGAAAATTGCCGTTCTGGACATGGCAACGGCCTTGCTGAATTCCGATGTGGCCCAGGGCGTTGAGGAAGAGCTGCAGGCTGAAACTGCGGAAGACCAGGAAAAGCTCAGGAACCTTGCCACGCAGGGCCAGGAACTCTCGGAAAAACTTCAGCAGGATGGTGAAGTCATGAGTGAGGCAGAGCAGCGCCGTGCCGTCGGTGAAATCCAGGAAATCCAGAACCAGTACCAGTTCCTGCTGCAGAAGATCCAGACCTTGAGCCAGGAAAGAAGGCAGCAGTTCCAGCAGACCTATGCGCCAAACCTGGTCCAGGCAATCAGTGAAGTGGTTGAGGAAGAAGACTTCGATATCGTTGTTCGTGCTGAAGCAGCACTGTACTTCGATAATTCCTTTGATATTACTGCGCGGGTCACCGAAAAGCTCAACCAGCAGTAATTGCCGGGGCATTAATCACTACGCCAAGCTGCTGTGATGACAACCTTTTTGCCACGTTGATTAATGAGCTAGCCCGTAGTCATCGCAGTTGCTGGTTGAACGTGTTCGGGGTGTCCGCAGGGCATAATCAGTAGTGCATAAAAATAAAACCTACACACTTGCAGCGCTTGCCAAAACGCTCGACCTGAAGCTCGACGGGGAGCCGGAGCATGAAGTCTCCGGCATCGCCACCCTGGCTTCGGCGGCAGCTGATCAACTAAGCTTCTATCACAACAGCAAATTCTTCGCTGACCTGAAAACTACTCGGGCCGGTGCGGTGATCATTTCTGCAGACTGTGCCAGGGACTGGCCGGGCAACAAACTGATCTGCGAGAATCCCTATCTTGCCTATGCCCATGCCAGCCACCTGTTTGCAGCCGGGGATGCTGATAGTCGTCTCATACACCCAACAGCGCAAATCCACGAATCAGCCGTCATTGGCAGTAATGTCGGCATCGGGGCCAATGTGGTGATCGGTGAGAACGTTCATATCGGCAATGACAGCTGCGTGGGTGCCAACACCGTGATTGGTTCGAATTGCAGGCTTGGCAAGGGGCTGTCGTTACATGCCGGTGTCACCCTGTATGCCGGTGTCAGTATTGGCGACCGGGCTGTGATCCACTCCGGCGTGGTTATTGGCAGCGACGGTTTTGGTTTTGCCCGTGACGGTGAAAAATCCGTCAAGATCGCACAGTTGGGTGGCGTGCAGGTGGGGGATGATGTCGAAATTGGCGCCTGCACCACGATAGATCGCGGCGCGCTGGAAGATACGGTGATTGAAGATGGCGTGAAAATCGACAACCAGGTCCAGATAGCGCATAACGTCAGGGTTGGTGAGAACACCATCATTTGCGGTTGTAGTGCAATCGCTGGTAGCTCAACCATAGGGAAAAATTGTATTATTGCCGGCGCTGTCGGGATAATTAACCATGTCCATATAACCGATGGTGTGACGGTCACAGCAATGTCACTGGTGAACAAGTCAATCACTACCCAGGGTGTTTATTCTTCCGGGACAGGCTTGTCAGAGTCAGCCCAATGGAAGAAAAACATTGTGCATTTCAAAAAGCTTGATGACATGGCTGGCAGGCTGAAAGCATTGGAAAAACGAGACGAGGAAACCTGAGACACGCGTTTCAGATCCCCGGTTAGTCAGCAAGTTATCGAAGTTAAGCAGGATACCCGTATGATGGATGTTGGAGAGATCAAGGAATATTTGCCTCAGAGATACCCGTTTCTGATGGTTGACCGCGTTGTTGAACTGGAATTGGGCAAGCGCATCAAGGCCTACAAGAATGTCACGACCAACGAAGAGTTTTTCCAGGGTCATTTTCCGCAAAAACCCATCATGCCGGGTGTGTTGATTATCGAGGCCCTGGCGCAGGCCGCTGGTGTGCTTGGATTCAAATCCCAGGAAAAGAAACCCAAAGACGGTTACCTTTACTATTTTGTCGGCGCCGACCATGTCCGCTTGAAGCGCCCCGTGGTGCCAGGTGACCAGCTGGTGCTTGAGGCAGAGATGGGGCCGGTACGTCGGGGCATCTACAAATTTACCTGCCGTGCTTCCGTTGACGGAAAGACAGCCTGCGAGGCAACAATCCTGTGTGCTGAAAGGAAGGAATAATGAGCGGGAACGAACCCGTCATCCATCCATCGGCTAAGCTGGGTAAAAACGTCAAAGTCGGCCCCTGGTCGATTATCGGCCCTGAAGTCGAAATTGGCGATGGCACCGAAATCTCTTCCCATGTCGTCATAAAAAGCCACACGCGAATCGGCAAGCACAACCGGATATTCCAGTTTGCTTCAGTGGGTGAAGACCCGTCGGACAAGAAGTACCAGGGCGAAGTTACCTGGCTTGAGATGGGTGATCACAACATTGTCCGGGAAGGAGCCACACTGCACCGCGGCACTGAAGTCGGCGGTGGGGTGACCCGTATCGGCTCCAACAATCTCTTCATGCCTTATACCCATGTTGCCCATGACTGCATCGTCGGCAATCACACGATTTTTTCCAATAATGCTGCCATCAGTGGCCATGTGGTCGTTGAAGACTGGGCCATACTCAGTGGTTATGCCGGTGTCTACCAGTTCCTGCGTATTGGTGCTCACAGCTTTATCGGCGGGCTTACCCACATCAACATGGATGTCCCGGCCTTTGTCGTGGTCAAGGGCATTCCGCCGGAGCCCAAAGGGGTCAATATCACCGGGCTGGAACGTCGCGGATTCTCACGCGATGCCATCAAGGCCATACGCAAAGGCTACAAGATTCTGTATCGGCAGGGGCTGAAGATAGATGAGGCAATCGATGAGCTGGAGAAGCTGGCCGTGGAGCACCAGGAAATTCACGTGCTGATTCATTCCGTCAAAGCCTCGCAAAAGGGCATTATTCGCTAGGTAACTAGAATTCCAGGCTGGAGCCTCCAGGAGTCTCCAGTGTCACAGATCACTTGATGACCAGGCAGCATGGATAACCCCTTACGCGTAGCCATTCTTGCCGGAGAGTCTTCCGGCGATATACTCGGTGCCGGCCTCATGCAGGCATTGCAGAGCAAGGTGCCGTCCGTGACTTTTACCGGCATAGGTGGACCTGAAATGGAAGCTGCCGGTCTTGCCTCCATGGTTCCCATGGACCGCCTGTCTGTCATGGGGCTGGTCGAACCCCTCAAACGCCTCCCCGAATTACTGCGCATTCGCAAGAATTTCTATCTTGCCATGAAGGCAGATCCCCCGGATGTATTTATTGGCATTGACTCGCCTGACTTCAACCTCGGGCTGGAAGCGAAGGTCAGGGCATTGGGGATTCCCACCGTGCATTACGTCAGTCCCTCGGTATGGGCCTGGCGCCAGGGAAGAATAAAGAAAATAGGCCGGGCGGTTGACCTGATGCTGGCGCTTTTTCCCTTTGAGGAAGCGTTTTACCGGCAACATGGTGTGCCGGTGTGTTGCGTAGGGCATCCACTGGCCGATGCCATGCCGTTGCAAGCGGATGTGGCAGGGGCCAGGCAATCACTGGGTATTCGGCCGGATGCCGAGGTGCTGGCCCTGCTGCCTGGCTCCCGGGGCGGTGAAGTTCAGCGCCTGTGTCCGGATTTCCTGGCAACATTTCGGCGTTGCCAGCAATTGCGCCCGGGCCTCCAGGCGCTGATCCCCTGTGCCAACGCCCAGCGTCGGCAACAGATAGAAGGGTTCATACAATCCGGTTACAGTGACCTGGATATTACCCTGGTCGATGGCCAGTCACGCACGGTGATGGCGGCGTCCGATTGTATTCTCATGGCTTCGGGAACGGCGGCACTGGAAGGCATGTTATTGAAAAAGCCCATGGTGGTTGCCTACAAGATGGCGCCGTTGTCCTATGCCATCATTTCGCGGATGCTGAAATCACCTTATGTCTCCCTGCCAAACCTGCTGGCCAGGCAGGCCCTGGTTCCCGAACTGCTCCAGGATGCAGCAACACCTGAGACACTGAGTGCCGAGGTGGAGAAGTTGCTGGCCGATGACGGCAGCAGGGAAGCCATTGCAGGGACCTGGCACGGTATTCATGAACAGTTGCGGCGCAACGCCAGTGCAACGGCTGCCGATGCGGTGCTAAAGTTATGCCACGCAAGGTAGATAAGCCCCTGCTACCCCTGGTCCTGGAAGACGGGCCTTATCCGGAACTTGATCCGGCACAACTGGCCGGCGTTGATGAGGCGGGGCGGGGGCCGCTGGCCGGTGATGTGGTGGCAGCTGCCGTCATCCTTGATCCTGGCAGGCCAATACCCGGGTTGAGCGATTCCAAGAAACTGACGCCAGGACAACGGGAAAAGCTGTTTCCGCTGATCCAGGATCAGGCAATCGCCTTTGCCGTGGCCAGGGCCAGCGTGGCGGAAATTGACCAGCTCAATATCCTGCAGGCCAGCCTGCTGGCCATGACGCGTGCTGTGCAGGGCCTGCCACAGGTGCCGCAACTGGTTTACGTGGATGGCAATCGCTGCCCGACCTGGCAATACCGATCTCAAGCCGTGGTCAAGGGCGACAGCCGCCTGGCCTCCATTGCGGCGGCTTCCATCCTGGCGAAAGTGACCCGGGACCGTGATATGGATGAACTGGATAGCCGGTTTCCCGGATACGGCCTGGCACAACATAAGGGCTACCCGACAAAGGCGCATATGGAAGCCCTCCACAGGCTGGGACCGACGGCGATTCATCGGCGGTCGTTTGGGCCGGTGGCGAAATCGATAAAAGGATAAAGCGATAAAACGATAAAGGATGCATGGTTAAATATTCACGTTTTTATCCCTTTATCCTTTTATCCTTTTATCGATATCCGTATCCGATTACACTTAACCTGCAGTTAACCCGGCACCCAAATACGTTCCAATGAGCCATCAACCCACATTCGTCCACCTGAGAGTCCATTCAGAATATTCTGTTATTGACGGGCTGGTGCGCGTGAAGGCGTTGACCCGGAAAACCGCTGAAATGAACATGCCAGCGGTGGCCATCACTGACCACGTCAATCTCTACGCCCTGATCAAGTTTTATACTGCTGCCAACCAGGCAGGCATCAAGCCGGTTTGCGGCTGCGACATCCTGGTCTCCGAGGATGACAATACCGAGCAGTTTTCCACCCTCGTGTTGCTGGTCCAGAACCTGACCGGCTACAAGAATCTCACCGAGCTCATTTCCCGTGCCCACCTGGAAGGGCAGTTCCGCGGCAACCCCTGTATTCGTAAAAGCTGGCTGGAGGGAAAGACCGATGGCCTGATCGCACTGTCCGGCGCGCGCAGCGGTGATGTGGGCAAAGCCATTCTCAACGAGGACATGGAACTGGCCACCTCCTGCGCCAGTTTCTGGCTGGAGAGATTTCCCGGCCGGTATTACCTGGAGCTGCAACGGACCAGCCGTTCCGGTGAAGAAGATTACATTCGTGGTGCCGTTGCCCTGGCCGAATCCCTGGAATGCCCGGTCGTGGCAACCAATGATGTGCGTTTCCTGGAAGAGAATGAATTCGAGGCCCACGAGGCACGCGTGTGTATCAACGAGCGCCGCACCCTGGATGATCCCAGGCGCCCCCGCAATTATTCCGAATACCAGTACCTGCGCTCGCCCGAGGAAATGCAGGAGCTGTTCAGTGATTTGCCCGAGGCCCTGGAAAACAGCGTGGAAATTGCCCGCCGCTGTACCCTGGACCTGGAACTGGGCAAGCCTTACCTGCCCAATTACCCGATCCCCGAGGGAATGACGATTGAGGAGTTCCTGCGCCTTGAAAGCGAAAAGGGGCTCGAAGAGCGACTGGAAAGCCTCTTTGATACCGCCAGTCCCGACTTTCCGGCGACTCGAAAGACCTACCAGGAACGGCTTGATTTTGAACTGGATATCATCAACCAGATGGGCTTTCCCGGCTACTTCCTGATCGTGATGGAATTTATCCAGTGGGCCAAGAACAATGGTATTCCGGTCGGACCGGGCAGGGGCTCGGGGGCCGGCTCCCTGGTTGCCTACGTGCTGAAAATCACCGACCTGGATCCGCTTCAGTACGACCTGCTGTTTGAGCGTTTCCTGAATCCCGAGCGTGTCTCCATGCCTGACTTTGATGTGGACTTCTGCATGGACGGGCGTGACCGCGTTATCGATCATGTGGCCGACCTTTACGGGCATGAAGCGGTTTCCCAGATCATTACTTTCGGCACCATGGCCGCCAAGGCGGTCATACGTGATGTCGGTCGTGTGCAGGGCAAATCCTATGCCCTGGCTGACAAGCTGTCCAAGCTGGTGCCTTTTGAAGTGGGCATGACCCTGCAAAAAGCCCTGGACCAGGAAAAGCAACTGGTGGAATTCATCGCCTCTGATGAAGAAGCCGATGAAATCATGGAAATGGCTTTCAAGCTGGAAGGGGTCATCCGTAACGTCGGCAAGCATGCAGGGGGTGTTGTCATCGCACCCACCAAGTTGACGGACTTTTCACCGCTGTACTGTGATGAGAACGGCAACAACCTGGTTACCCAGTTCGACAAGAACGACGTGGAAAGTGCGGGCCTGGTGAAATTCGACTTCCTGGGCCTGCGCACCCTGACGATCATCGACTGGGCGGTGAAGAAGATCAACAGTGAGCCCGGTCGTGAGCCGGTCGATATCAATGAAATTCCCCTGAACGATCCAGCCGTGTACCGCATGCTGGAGCAGGGTGATACCACGGCCATATTCCAGCTGGAATCACGTGGCATGAAGGACCTGATCAAGCGTCTGAAGCCCAGCAACTTTGAAGACATTATCGCGCTGGTGGCGCTGTTTCGGCCGGGACCGTTGGGTTCGGGCATGGTCGATGACTTTATCAATCGCAAGCACGGCAAAATGTCGGTGAGTTATCCCCATCCTGACCTGGAACCGGTTCTGAAAAACACCTACGGCGTTATCCTGTACCAGGAACAGGTCATGCAGATTGCCCAGGTACTGGCGGAATACACGCTGGGTGGTGCCGACATGCTCAGGCGTGCCATGGGCAAGAAAAAACCGGAGGAAATGCAGAAGCAGCGCAAAATTTTCATGAATGGTGCTGCCAAAAACAATATTGACCCGAAACGGGCCGAAGCCATTTTTGACCTGATGGAAAAATTTGCCGATTACGGTTTCAACAAATCCCACTCTGCTGCCTATGCCCTGGTGTCATACCAGACCGCCTGGTTGAAATATTACTATCCCGCGCACTTCATGGCGGCAGTCATGTCAGCGGATATGCAGAATACAGACAAGATCGTTATTTTCATCGAGGAATGCCGGCGCATGGCCATTCCGATCACCCTGCCGGATGTCAACGGCGGTCATTACCAGTTCACGGTGGATGAAGAGGGTAATATTCTCTACGGTCTCGGTGCCATCAAGGGGCTGGGAGAAGGACCGATCGAGAATATCATCAGCGTCAGGGAGGAATCCGGCCCCTTTACCAACCTGTTTGATTTCTGCAGCCGGATCAATATGTCAGTCATCAACAAGCGCGCCATAGAAGCATTGATTCGATCCGGTGCCATGGACAGTTTTGGTGCGGACAGGGCGGTTCTGTTGGCCAGCATGGGTGAGGCGATCAAGACCGCCGAACAAAGCCATCGCACCCAGGCCAGCGGTGTAGGCGATATGTTCGGTGAGCTGGTGCCCTCGGAAAGTAACGAAGATGTCTACAGCAATTACCGCAAGGTGAAGCCATGGAGTGAACAGCGCCGCCTTCAGGAAGAAAAAGACACCCTTGGACTGTACTTGTCGGGACATCCTATTGAAGAGTACCTGCCTGAAATCCAGCGCATGACCAGGAACCGCATTATCAACCTGCGCGCGGACAGGGGGACGCAGACAGTCATTGGCCTGATTCATGATATGCGCATCATCAAGAGCAAGCGTGGCGATACCATTGCCATCCTGACCCTGGATGACCGAAGTGCCCGCATCGAGGTCTCACTGTTTGGTGAAGTGTATGAGAATTGCCGGGAAATGCTCAGCAAGGACACCGTGGTGCTGGTGGAAGGGGTTGTCAGCCTGGACGAATACAGTGGCAACAGCCAACTGCAAATTCGTGCTCGTAATGTGACCAGTTTCAAGGATGCCCGCCAGCAATACATCCGCAATATAACCCTGAACTTGCAACAGGAAAATTTGCCGGTAGAATCGCTGCAAATTTTGCAGAACATTCTCAGTGAATACTGCCTGGCAGGAAAAAATGCGGTTAATGGCAAGCACCCGGCCAATGGCATCACGGCCAATGGTGCTACTGAAGACAAGGCCTGTGATATTGTCGTTAATTATTCCTGTGATGGTGCCCGGGGCAGTATCGTGCTTGGCCGGGAGTGGCGAGTACAGGTGGAGGATGAACTCCTGCACAAGCTTCGCCAGCAGTATGGCGCCAGCCATATCAATGTGAATTACCAGTAACCCGAATCAACATTAATCAAGGACGGTGCCTGAAGTACATGGCCCGTAGAAATATTTTCGATTATGAATCCCGATTATCTCGAGTTTGAACAGCCAATCGCCGATCTTGAAGTCAAGATCAATGAACTTCGTCATGTGGGTGCCGATAACAAGCTCAATATCAATGATGAAATAGTCAAACTGCAGGACAAAAGCCAGAAGCTGACCGAGAAAATATTTTCCGGTCTCACGCCCTGGCAGATTTCCCTGCTGGCAAGGCATCCGCTACGCCCTTATACGGAAGACTACATCGACCACATCTTTACTGACTTTGATGAGCTCCATGGTGATCGCTATTTTGCCGATGACCAGGCTCTCATTGGCGGTGTCGCCTATCTGGAAGACATGCCTGTCATGCTGATCGGTCACCAGAAGGGAAGAAGCACGTCTGAAAAGGTCAAGCGCAACTTTGGCATGCCCAAACCGGAAGGTTATCGCAAGGCGCGCCGCCTGATGCTGATGGCTGAGCGATACAAACTGCCGGTGCTGACTTTTATTGATACACCTGGCGCTTACCCGGGTATTGATTCCGAAGCGCGTGGTATTAACGAAGCCATTGCCGAGAACCTGGCGGTCATGTCCCGCCTGAAAACACCGATTATTGCCACGGTGACGGGTGAAGGGAATTCAGGTGGTGCCATTGCCATTGGCGTCTGCGATCACCTGAACATGCTGCAGTATTCCACCTATTTCGTGATCTCCCCGGAGGGCTGTGCCACTATCCTATGGAAGTCTGCCGATTACAAGGCTGAAGCGGCCAAGGCCATGGGCGTGACCTCGGAACGACTGGAAGAACTGGGTATTGTCGATACCACGATCGAAGAACCATTGGGTGGTGCACACCGTGATATTCGCCTGATGTCAGATCGTATCAAGGAAAAGCTGGTTGAACAGATCCAGCAATTCCAGAACATGGACACCGATGCCTTGCTGGAGCGTCGTTACAAGCGCCTGATGAGTCACGGTAGTTCCCAGTAGCCTGTTGGCCTTTCATCCCGACCAGATCCTGACCGAGCTTCCCGACCGGGAAGCGAATTATCATGTTGCCTTCAGCGGCGGGCTGGACTCACACGTTTTGTTGCACGCCCTGGCATCGCTGCGAGATGCCGGCAAGCTGGACGGTACCCTCAAGGCAATCCATATCAACCATGGCCTCAACGTCAATGCTGACCAGTGGGCTGAACATTGCCGGCAAGTCTGTCACCAGTTGAAGGTGCCACTGGACAGCACCGAGGTCGAAGTCAGGCGGCAGGGGCAGGGGCTGGAACAGGCCGCCAGGGAAGCCCGTTATAGCGTCTTTTCGCAGGTGATGCAGACCGACAGGGACGTGCTGCTGACCGCCCATCACCAGGATGACCAGGTGGAAACCCTGTTGTTTCGCATGCTACGGGGCACGGGGCTGCGGGGCCTTGGCGGTATCAGGCGACAGCGTAAGCTGGGTTCGGGCACGATTCTGCGGCCCATGCTTGATACCATGCGCGCCGATTTGCTTGCCTATGCCCAGGCCCAGGGATTGAGCTGGATTACCGATGACAGCAATGCCGATGTCAGTCTGGACCGCAATTATCTGCGCCATCGCGTCCTGCCCGTGCTGTCAGAACGCTGGCCTGGCTATCGCAAGAGCCTGCAGCGTCTTGGCGAGTTTGCCGGCCAGGCGCAGTCCCTGATGACGGAAATTGGCGAGCAGGACCTGGCACAAGTCAGGGATGGACTGCACCGGCTGTCCATTGATGCCCTGAAGCAATTCAGCCAGGCGCGACAGTATAACGTCGTGCGCAGCTGGTTCCTGGACCTGGAAGCCAGCCATGGCATTCCGGCGCCGGATGCCTATGTGACCGAGCGAGTATTTACCGAGCTGATTCCGGCAGCCGGCGATGCCGAACCCCTGATCAGCTGGCACAAGGAAGATCAGCTGGTGGAAATCAGGCGCTTTGGCGACAGAATTTACGTGGTCCTGCCGGATGAATCGCTACAAATGCCGGCCACGCTGACCTGGCAGGCAGAATCACCTCTGGCACTGCCCGGCAATGGCACATTGTCTCTGGAAGAAGCAGCTGATGAAGGCTTTGTCCTGCCCGAGGATGGCAAACTGGAAATTCGGTTTCGCCAGGGTGGGGAAGCGGCCAAACCGGCCGGTCGCCGGACCCGTTCGCTGAAGAAAGTGCTGCAGGATTACCAGGTGCCACCCTGGTTACGGTCGCGGATGCCGCTGGTTTATCTCGACGGGGAATTGCTGGCCGTGGGAGACCTTTTTGTCACTGATCGCTGGCGAGTACTGGCCAGGGATGCAAAAGGGAAAAAAATCTATCGTATTCGATGGTCCAGAGCAGATTTACATTGTGGATATTGAGCCACTCTGATACCCTGTAATTCCATCAGAAACATTGATTTATACGACTGATGGACTCTTAATGACACGGTTTATATTTATTACCGGTGGTGTTGTCTCCTCCCTAGGCAAGGGCATAACTTCAGCCTCCATTGCCGCAATTCTCGAAGCCCGCGGGCTCAAAGTTACCATGCTCAAACTCGATCCCTACATCAATGTGGATCCGGGTACCATGAGCCCGTTCCAGCATGGTGAGGTTTTCGTCACCGAAGATGGTGCGGAGACTGACCTTGACCTCGGCCACTACGAGCGCTTCATTCGCACCACCATGTCCCAGAAGAACAACTTCACTGCGGGGCGCATTTACGAGGATGTAATCAAGAAGGAGCGCCGGGGTGATTACCTGGGCGCCACCATCCAGGTTATTCCCCATATTACTGACGAGATCAAGGCCCGGGTGATTGACGGGGCCGGTGATGCCGACGTGGCGCTTGTCGAAATTGGCGGCACGGTAGGGGATATTGAATCCCAGCCATTCCTGGAAGCGGTTCGACAGCTGAAGGTGGAACTGGGCTCGGACCGCGCCATGTTCCTGCACCTGACCCTGGTGCCCTATATCAGCACCGCGGGTGAAACCAAGACCAAGCCAACCCAGCACAGTGTCCGTGACCTGCGTTCCATCGGTATCCAGCCGGATATCCTGGTGTGCCGCTCAGACCATGAGCTGCCCGAATCGGCACGTCGGAAAATAGCCCTGTTTACCAACGTGGAGCTGCCTGCCGTGGTTTCCCTGCAGGATACCGCCACCATCTATTCCGCGCCGCTGTTGCTGTACGCCACCGGTATCGACGAAATCATTCTCAAGCGCTTCCACCTGGAGTGTCCGCCAGCGGATCTCTCCGAATGGGAAAGTGTGGTCGAGGCCACCATGAAACCCGAGCGTGACGTCAATATTGCCATGGTGGGCAAGTACATGGACTTGCTCGATGCCTACAAGTCCCTGATCGAGGCGATCAAGCATGCGGGTATCCAAACCAGGACCCGGGTGAAGATTCGTTATATCGACTCGGAAACCATTGATACCGAGGGCTTGCAGGGCCTGGAAGATGTCGATGCGATCGTGGTGCCAGGCGGCTTTGGTGAGCGCGGCATTGAAGGCATGATCAAGACGGCGCAGTTTGCCCGTGAAAACAATATCCCATACCTGGGTATCTGCCTTGGATTGCATGTGGCTGTGATTGAATACGCCCGGCATGTCCTGAACCTGTCCGGAGCCCACAGCACGGAATTTGCCAGGGACTGTGCCGATCCGGTCATCGCCTTGATTACCGAATGGGTCACCCCGGAAGGCGGCAAGGAACAGCGGGATGAGAATTCCGACCTGGGTGGCACCATGCGTCTGGGCGGACAGGAATGTCGCCTGGAGGACAATTCCATTGCCCGGGATTGTTACCAGAAGGATGTCATCGTGGAGCGCCACAGGCACCGTTACGAGGTCAACAATAACTATGTCGAACGCCTGCAGGACAACGGCATGCGCTTTACCGGCAAATCCATGGACGGCGGCCTGATGGAGGTGCTGGAAGTCACCTCCCATCCCTGGTTCCTGGCCTGCCAGTTTCACCCGGAATTTACCTCCACCCCCCGGGATGGCCATCCGCTGTTTACCGGTTTTATCAAGGCGGCCATAGCACATCACGGGCAAAGCAGTAATCCGGTCCAGGATTCGGCCCAACCCACCGCTGCCAGCAGTTAAGGGGCAGACCAGGCCAATGACACACACGATCAAGGTAGGCGATATTTCCCTGGCCAATGAGGCGCCCATGGTGCTGATTGGCGGGCTCAATGTGCTGGAAGACAAGGGGCTGGCCCTGGACGTGGCAGACACCTTTGCCGGTGTCTGTGCGAAGCTGGATGTCCCCTATATTTTCAAGGCCTCTTTTGACAAGGCCAATCGCTCGTCCATCAGTTCCTATCGCGGCCCCGGGTTGAAAGAAGGCCTGGACATACTGGCGGCAGTCAAGGAGCGGTTCGGCGTGCCTGTTATCACGGATATCCATGAACCCGCCCAGGCCGCTCCGGTCGCTGAAATTGCAGACATCCTGCAACTGCCGGCATTCCTGTCGCGCCAGACCGACCTGGTCCAGGCCATGGCGAAAACCGGCAAGGCCATCAACATAAAGAAAGCCCAGTTCCTGTCACCGGCAGAGATGGGCAATATCCTGCACAAGTTCGAGGAAGCCGGGAACAACCAACTGATCCTGTGTGAACGCGGCACCAGTTTTGGTTACAACAACCTGGTGGTCGACATGCTTGGTTTTCCCATCATGAAGGATTTTGGATACCCGGTGCTGTTTGATGTCACCCATTCATTGCAATTGCCGGGTGGCCAGGCCAGCAGCGCAGGGGGCAGGCGCAAGGATGTCACGGCGCTGGCCAAATCGGGCATCGCACAGAAAATTGCGGGTCTGTTCCTGGAAGCCCATCCGGAGCCGGAAAAAGCCTTGTGCGACGGACCCTGTGCCTTGCCGCTGGATACGTTGGAAGCATTTCTCTCGCAGCTCAAGGAACTGGATGACCTGGTCAAGGCGCAGGATGATATTGATACGCGATAAATCGATACAGGGAGACAGGGAGGAAGGGCAACCTCGGTAGGTCGGATAAGGCACGTAGTGGCGCCATCCGCCGGCTTCGATGAGGTTTTCGATAAAGGGATAAAGGGATAAAGGGATAAAAGGGAAACGAAATTCAGGTTTTTATTCAGAATTGGAAATTTTTAAATGTCAGAAATAGCAAAGATCAAAGCTCGTGAAGTGCTTGATTCACGGGGTAATCCTACCGTTCAGGCCGATGTCACTTTAAGTACCGGGGAAACCGGCAGTGCCTGTGCGCCTTCGGGTGCTTCAACCGGCTCCCGGGAAGCCCTGGAGCTCAGGGACAAGGATCCGGCGCGCTATAACGGCAAGGGCGTGCTGAAGGCTGTTGCGGCGGCAAACGGGCCTGTGCTTGATGCGCTCAAGGGTATGGATGCCACCGACCAGGGGGCTATAGACCAGGCGATGATTGACCTGGATGGGACTGACAACAAGGAAAACCTGGGGGCCAACGCCATCCTGGCCGTGTCACTGGCGACCGCCAAGGCGGCGGCCATTCATACAGGCAAACCACTGTATGCCTATATCGCCGGTTTGCCGCAGGCCAATCCCGATGGCGTGTTTACCATGCCGGTTCCCATGATGAATATCATCAACGGGGGCGAGCATGCCGATAACAATGTCGATATCCAGGAATTCATGATCCAGCCCGTGGGGGCCGGGACGTTTACCGAAGCGTTGCGCTATGGCGCGGAAGTCTTTCATGCACTCAAGTCCGTACTCAACGGCAAGGGCCTGAATACGGCCGTTGGTGATGAAGGCGGCTTTGCCCCGAACCTGCCGTCCAATGCTGCCGCGCTGGATGCGATCCTGGAAGCGGTCGACAAGACCGGGCTGAAAATGGGGGATGATATAGGCCTGGCCCTGGATTGTGCGGCCTCCGAATTCTACCGTGACGGCAAGTACGACCTGGCAGGGGAAGGACGTGCCTTTTCCAGCGAGGAATTTGCCGATTACCTGGCCGACCTGTGTCGCCAGTACCCGATCCTGTCCATTGAAGACGGCATGGATGAAAGCGACTGGGAAGGCTGGGCTATCCAGACTGAAAAACTCGGCGACAAGGTACAACTCGTGGGCGATGACCTGTTTGTTACCAATACCCGCATCCTGGAACGCGGTATTGCCGAAAACATTGCCAACTCCATCCTGATCAAGTTCAACCAGATCGGCTCACTCACGGAAACACTGGCAGCCATTCACATGGCGAAAGCGGCCAACTACACCGCGGTCATTTCCCATCGCTCAGGAGAGACGGAGGACACCACCATCGCCGATCTGGCCGTGGCCACGGCAGCCGGCCAGATCAAGACGGGCTCCTTGTGTCGCTCTGACAGGGTGGCAAAATACAACCGTTTACTGGTCATCGAGGAAGAACTCGGTGGTGCCGCGGCTTATCGTGGCAAGGCTGAATTTACCCGCTAGCAGGCATTGATGTAGGCGTGGTCCAGTATCACTGGTGGACGAACGACACATTAACGCAGTCATTTGGGGACGAGATGCGCATTCTTCAGGTATTGCTGGTACTGATTATTCTGGGGCTGCAGTTCCGGCTCTGGACCGGTGACGGCAGCCTGGCCGAGATTTCACGCCTGAACGATGCCATTGACGAGCAGGAAGCTGAAAATGCAGCCCTTGAGTCGCGTAACCAGGAACTGCTCACGGAAGTGGAAGAGATCAAGAACGGTACGGACGCCATCGAAGAAATGGCGCGACAAGACCTGGGCCTGATCAAGGAAGGGGAGACCTTCTACATGATTGTGGATCCGGAAGAAAAGCAGCCCGACAAACCTGAACCTGAAGAATAGGCAGTACCGCATACGTGACCGAAGCAGTGTCAGATGAAGCCGCACAAGGGCAACCGCGATACTGGGCTGTTGTCCCTGCGGCGGGCGTCGGTCAGCGTATGCAGTCAGTGGCCCAGCAGGTCCCCAAGCAGTATCTCAAGATTCGCGGCCACAGTATCCTGGAATTGACACTCAGGCGTCTTGACCGCTTGCCGCAACTCTCTGGCATGGTACTGGTGCTCAATGCGGACGACACCTGGTTTGGCAAACTGGACATCAGTTTCGGGGACAAACTGCAGACAGCCACCGGGGGGGCAGAACGCGCTATTTCGGTCTTCAATGGCTTGCAGGCACTGGCCGGCAAGGCAGGCGATGACGACTGGATACTGGTGCACGATGTCGTGCGTCCCTGCGTCTCCATCGAGGATATGCAAAACCTTGTTGATACCCTGTCGAGCGAGCCGTCAGGCGGTCTGCTGGTGATACCGGTCACTGAAACACTCAAGCAGGTTGATGCTGACAATCATGTTGTGAGTACGGTGCCCAGGGAAAACTATCGCCTGGCAGGTACGCCCCAGATGTTCCGTTACCGGCAATTGCATGACGCGCTGGCAAAGGCAATTGCTGACAAGGTGTCAGTCACCGATGAAGCCCATGCCATGGAATATGCCGGGCACACCGTCAACACAGTCCAGGGGGGCGCGGATAACATCAAGATTACCCACGCGGAAGACCTGGTGCTGGCCGAATTCATTCTTAACCGGCAAGGGACCATATGAGCAGTATCAGGATTGGCAATGGTATTGATGTGCACCGCTTTGCCGCGACGCCGCAGGATGATGCCTGCGTGATTCTCGGTGGTGTGCCGATACCCCATGACAGGTCGCTGCTCGCACACTCCGACGGCGATGTACTGACCCATGCTTTCATGGATGCCCTGCTGGGCGCCCTGGCGCTGGGCGATATCGGCCAGCATTTTCCCGACACGGATCCCCGGTACAAAAACGCTGACAGCCAGGCCTTGCTGCAAGAGGTCTATACCCTGGTGACCACAAAAGGCTGGCAGTTAGGCAATGCCGATATCACGGTGGTGGCGCAGGCGCCAAAATTATCACCCCATGTGGATAACATGCGCAGCGCCCTGGCCACTACCCTGGGGGTGGACAAGGACTGTATTGGTATCAAGGCAACCACCAGTGAAGGTCTGGGTTTTACCGGCCGCGGTGAAGGTATCGCCGTGTTTGCCACCGTGCTGCTGGATCGCTGCTAAGTCGATCCTATGAGTGACTACTCGCTGGCTTTGCCCTGCGCCCTGGGACTGAACAGGATGAATGCCGTATTCCGGCAAAAGCCGGAAGATTTTGTCGTGACAGAAGAACTCGGTTTTGATCTTACCGGCGAAGGGGAGCACCTCTGGGTCCAGGTGAAAAAAAACGGCATGAACACGATGGATGTGGTGCGCCAACTGGCGCGCATGAGCCGGATCCGGGAAAAGGACATTGGCTTTGCCGGGCTCAAGGACAAGCACGCAGTGGCCAGTCAGTGGTTCAGTTTGCCTGGTGCCGAAACCCTTGCAGCACCAGAAGCAGGGCGGGAAGGAAGCTTTCGGATTACGCAGCAAGTACGCAACCAGCGAAAATTGCGCCGGGGCAGTCATCGCGGTAACGGCTTTGTCATTACCCTGAGGGACATTACCGTCAGTACAGATACTGCCTCTGCCTGGCAACAGGCACTGGCCACGCAAGGTTGCCCGAATTATTTCGGGCCCCAGCGCTTTGGTCATGGTGGGAGCAACCTGGACAAGGCCGCCAGGCTGTTTGCAGGTGAACTGAAAGCCCCGAGACACCAGCGTGGCATGTACCTGTCGGCTGCACGCGCCTTCCTGTTCAACCAGGTACTGGCAGCCCGCATTGAGGCCAATCACTGGAATGCTGTGCTGGACGGGGATGTGATGGCCCTGCAGGGCAGTGGCAGTGTGTTTGCCGCCGAGCCAGGGGATGCCCAACTGCCCGGTCGCCTGGCGGAGGGTGATATTCATGTGACCGGTCCCCTGTGGGGTGCTGGTCAGAGCAGGGTATCCGGTAGCGTGCAGGCTTTGGAGTCGGGTATTGCCGAGCGCTACCAGGAACTGGCCCAGGGGCTGGTCAGGGCAGGGCTGGCGCAGGAGCGTCGTGCCTTGCGTGTCATGCCCGAGCAACTGTGCATTACACCTGCGGGTGAGGAGAAACTGGTGATAGAATTCAGCCTGCCAAGTGGGGCCTATGCCACAAGTGTTTTACGTGAAATGGTGATTGCCGAGGGCTTATGACAGAACCTGTATTGTTATCCAATGATGATGGCGTCAGGGCTCCCGGGCTGATCGCCTTGGCCAGTGCCCTGGCAGAACATCATGAGCTCCAGGTGATTGCGCCCACCTATGATCGCTCCGGGGTGAGTAACTGCCTGACCCTGGACCGCCCCCTGCAGGTTGAAATACTCAGCAACCGCTATATCGGCGTTGACGGCACACCCACTGACTGTGTTCACCTGGGCACCTCGGGAATCTATGGTCCGGTACCAGGGCGTGTGGTTTCCGGGATCAACTACGGGGCGAACATGGGTGATGACGTGCTGTATTCGGGTACAGTTGCTGCTGCCATGGAAGGGCGCTTTCTCGCCAAACCGGCCATTGCGGTTTCCCTGGTGACTGACAAGGGACGTGAAGCCAATGTGGACTTTGAACCGGCAGCCCGGATTTTTGTGCGGCTGTTGGCCTACATTGACACCCTGTCCCTGCCTGAACGCACGGTACTTAATATCAATATACCGGACTTGCCGGACAATAAGATCAAGGGGGTGAAATTCACGACCCTGGGCAGTCGCCTGAAAAGTGAAAACCCGGTGCGCACGGAAAACCCCCGGGGTAAAACCGTCTACTGGATCGGCAAGGCAGGTGGTCCCGTTGAGAACAAACCAGGCACTGATTTTTATGAAGTCGCCGAGGGTTATATTTCCATTACGCCCATACACGCGGACATGACACAGGAAAAAGCGCTGGCCACATTACAACAACTTGATACCACAGCGCTGGCAGCAGATTTTGCCGGCATGAAACCGGGGAGGTAGGCATTTGTCCAGTATCAGGCACGAAGGTATTGATGGCATTGGCATGACCTCCCTGAGAACCCGGGAGCGCCTGGTGACCCGTCTCATTGACCAGGGTATTCAGCGCATCGATGTCCTGGATGCCATTCGTTCGACACCCCGTCACCTGTTTATTGATGAGGCCATGTCACACCGGGCTTACGAGGATGTGGCCCTGCCCATCGGTTTCAACCAGACCATCAGCCAGCCCTATATCGTGGCACGCATGACGGAAGTCATTCTCAATGCGGCGCCGGAGAATGCCGTGATCCTGGAAATCGGCACAGGTTGTGGTTACCAGTCAGCCATCCTGGCCGGCTCGGTCAAGCATGTCTACAGCATCGAGCGCATACGCCCCCTACTGGAACGTACACGGAATCGCCTGCGTGAATTACGCATTCGCAATGTCAGCGTCAAGTGCGGGGACGGCAACCTGGGCTGGCCCCAGCATGCCCCCTTTGACTGCATCATCACGACCGCGGCCGCCAGCGAAGTGCCGCCGGCCTTGCTGGACCAGCTGGCCGAGGGTGGGGTGCTTGTTATTCCGGTGGGCGGCAGGGATCACCAGGAGCTCAAGCTGTATCGCAAGAAAGACGGGCAAATTGAGGAAGAGACGCTGGAGCTGGTGCGTTTTGTCCCCCTGCTCAATGGCGTTGAGAATTAATGCGGCAGGTTGCTGTCAAAGTCTTCTATGCTGCCTGACCGCCGGACAATCCTGTTATTCCTCAAAGGCATGGCCATGGGCGCCGCAGATTCCGTGCCCGGGGTTTCCGGTGGCACGATAGCCCTGATTACCAATATTTACGAAGAACTCATTGATGCCATCAGGTCAGTCGATTTACAGGCCCTTGTTATTCTGAGGCGGGAGGGACTCAAGGCGGCCTGGCGTCATGTCAACGGTAATTTCCTGGTCACCTTGCTGGCCGGCATTCTGTCCTCGCTGCTCCTGCTGGGACACCTCATCCTGGTCCTGATGGACAATTACCTGCCGTACCTGCTGGCGTTTTTTGGCGGGCTGGTGCTGGCATCCATCCGTTATGTCGGCAAGGGCGTAGGAGGCTGGACTGCCAAGCATATGGCACTGTTACTCACCGGTGCCTTGTTCGCCCTGGCCCTGGCGTTTTTGCCATTACGGGAAAACAGCGGCGGTTTGCTGTTCTACTTTTTTTCCGGAGCTATTGCCATTTGCGCCATGATTCTGCCGGGAATCTCCGGTGCCTTCATCCTGGTGTTGCTCGGCGCTTACGGCCCCGTCCTGGAGGCGCTTACCGGTTTTGACCTGCCCATTGTGACGGTGTTTGCGGCAGGCTGTGCCTGCGGCTTGTTAGCCTTCTCCCGTGTCCTGTCCTGGCTGTTGCATCATCACCATGCTGCCACCCTGGCGGCACTGACCGGCATGCTGACCGGTTCACTGTACCTGCTGTGGCCCTGGCGTGTGGCCACCGAGCTGACCCTGGACAGCCATGCCTTTACCCGCTACGAGCATGTCCTGCCAGGCACCTATTTACAGGCAACCGGCCAGTCTTTTTCACCGCTGATCTGCCTGGGACTGCTGGTGGCAGGTGCTGTCCTGGTCTTGCTCCTGGAAAGTCTCGCAGGTAACAATAACAAGGAGAATTCAGCCAGCACCTGACCGTGATGTTCACAGACCAGATTCACAGATTCTCCCGTATTCTCACGGCGGCCACTGTCATGTTCCTGACAGTACTGCTGGGCGCTTGCATGAGTGCCTACCAGTCGCCGGTGAGCGACATTGATGAACCGCGCTTCCTGGATACTGACCGCATACACCGCGTCAATGAGGGGGAAACCCTTTATGCAGTAGCCTGGATTTACGACCTGGACTTCATGCAGATAGCCCGTGCCAATGGCCTCTCATCTCCCTACACCATATACCCGGGCCAGATACTGAACGTGGACCCCAGGGCGCCGGCGGTAGTATCTACCCAACCGGCAATAACCAGTGGTGGTGCAACGCCATCACGTTCAACGACTTCCAGTACGCGCCAGGCCACAACAGCCAGTAGCAGCACCCGCCAGCAGTCCACCTCGTCACCGGTGCAGGTCAATCCCGTTCGTGTTCAGCAGGGACCCATCAACTGGGGATGGCCCTACCAGGGCAACATCGTTGGTCGTTTCTCAGAGGCAGGGGTGGAGAACAAGGGGCTGGACATAGCCGGGCGCAAGGGCGAATCGGTCCTGGCGGCTGCCGACGGAGAAGTGGTCTATGCCGGCAGTGGACTGCTGCGCTATGGAGAACTGCTGATCATCAAGCACAACGACCTGTTTCTGAGCGCCTATGCCCACAATGATTCACTGAGTGTCAGGGAAGGGCAGCGGGTGACCCGGGGACAGAAAATCGCCGAGCTCGGCTCAACCGGTGTTGATCGGGACATGCTGCATTTTGAAATCCGCCTGGAAGGCAAGCCGGTGGACCCGCTGTCTTACCTGCCGCCAAGGTCCTGAATTTTTTTCTATCTAATCGCAGCGACTATTCAACAATAAAATCATGGAAAATGGTTGGTGAAATTCGACAGCCAACGGTCTTGGTGTATACTGAAAACGGATGCAGATTAAGAGGTCAGTGACGAAAATAAAAAACTGAAAGGTCAGTAATTCCGCCTGAAAAAACAAATTCCGCCCCATTATTTAAAAGGATTTAAATATGAGCCATGGAAAATCTTCATCCTGCCGCCGCAGCACACTGCCGGTGGTCAGCGTCAATCCCGCCAGTAATCACCCCAATCAAAAATCCTGTTCTACCCGCCAGCGTTTGTCCATGCGTTGTCATTTGCCGGAATCAGCGGCTGCGCCGGTCAGTGAAAGCCATTCCTGTCGCATTGACAGCACGACACTCTACCTCAACGAAATTGGTCAAAAACGATTGCTCAGCAGTGAGGAGGAACTGGCTGTTGCGCGGAAGGTCGCCGCCGGTGACCTGGCCAGCAAAAACCTAATGATTGAGTCCAATCTCCGGCTGGTAGTGACCATTGCCAAACGTTACCAGAACAAGGGGCTGGGCCTGCTCGACCTGATAGAGGAAGGTAACCTGGGCCTGATCAGGGCGGTGGAGAAATTCAATCCGGAGCTGGGCTACCGGTTCTCAACGTATGCCACCTGGTGGATAAAGCAGAACATAGACCGGGCGCTGATGAACCATGCCCGGACCATCCGCCTGCCTATTCATGTGCTCAAGGAGCTTAACACCTGCCTGAAGGTGATCAGCGAGCTGTCAGAGGAACTGGATCGGTTGCCAACCGAGGAAGAAATTGCCCGGCGCTGGAACAAGCCGGTCAGGAAGGTGCGCAAACTGCTCGGGCATGACAGTCGCACCTGCTCAGCTGACATTGTCGTCGGGCAGGGTGAGGAACTGACCATGATGGACGTATTACCGGATCGGCGTGAGAGTGATCCGGCCGTCAGTCACCAGGAAAAGGATATCCTGGGACACCTGGAAGACTGGCTGGACCGGTTGACGGACAAGCAGGGCGAAATCCTGGCACGGCGTTTTGGCTTGCGCGGCTTTGAGTCCAGCACGCTTGAGGATGTCGGACGGGAAATCGGCCTGACCCGGGAACGGGTCAGGCAAATTCAGATAGAAGCGTTAAAGAAGCTCAGGCAGATGATTGAGCAGGAAGGGCTGAACCTGGAAGTCATAACAGGCTGAGGGGCAGCCCGGGACAGGCAGTCTTACCAGTCTTTTTCCAGGTGCTCGCGTTTGCCGGGCTTGTTGGCCCACTCCTCGGCATCGGGGAGTGCGTCCTTCATTTCCGTGATGACTTCCCACTTTTCACTGAGCTCTTCGTTGAGTTCCAGGAATTCCTTCTGGTCCTCGGGCAGCTCATCATCGGCATAGATGGCATCCACCGGGCATTCCGGTTCGCAAAGTGCGCAGTCAATGCACTCGTCCGGGTTGATGACCAGCATATTCGGGCCTTCATAAAAACAGTCAACTGGGCAGACTTCCACACAGTCAGTGTGCTTGCATTTGATGCAGTTTTCGCCAACAACAAAGGTCATTGTTTTCCCCTGATAATCCGTGGGCAATTGCCCTGAAATAATAATGTGGTTTGTAGAAAAGGCGACATTTTACTCAAGGTGCCGGGTTTAAACAATCAATGACACCCCATTCGGGTCAGCTGCCCAGTAATTCCCGCAGCTTGTACAACATCTCCTGGGCCTGGCGGGGTGAGAGATCATCCGGGTTGAGTTCTGCCAGGAAATCCAGGGCAGGGTGGCTGGCCTCGGGCGTGAACAGCTCGGCCTGCTGGTGGCCACCTGCTGCTTCACCGAGCTGGCGGTCATCCTGTTCCAGTTGCGACAATTTTCGCCTGGCGCGGGCAATGACCTCGGTGGGTATGCCGGCCAGTTGTGCCACCTGTAAACCATAACTCTGGTTTGCCGGACCGGGTTCGACCGAATGCAGGAAGACAATGCCCTTGTCGTGTTCGGTGGCGTTCAGGTGCACATTGCGTATGCCGGGATACAGCTCCGGCAGGGCGGTCAGTTCGAAATAGTGGGTGGCAAACAGGGTAAAAGCCTTCACTTCAGAGGCAATGAAGACCGCGCTGGCCCAGGCCAGTGACAGTCCGTCAAAGGTACTGGTGCCGCGGCCGATTTCATCCATCAGGACCAGGCTGGAGGACGTGGCATTGTGGAGAATATTGGCAGTTTCGGTCATTTCCACCATGAAGGTGGAGCGCCCCCCGGCCAGGTCATCCGACGAACCGATGCGGGTGAAGATCCTGTCGATCGGACCAATGCGGGCCGAGCGGGCCGGAATAAAACACCCGGTATAGGCCAGCAGTACAATCAATGCGGTCTGGCGCATGTAGGTGGATTTACCGCCCATGTTGGGGCCGGTGATAATCAGCATGGTAGCCCCATCATCCAGGCTGATGTCATTGGCGACGAAAGTGTCTTCCATGACGTGTTCGACGACAGGATGACGTCCCTGCTCGATAGTGATGCCGGGCTCATCTGTCAGGGTCGGGCAATTCAGGTCCAGGGCATTGGCGCGCTCGGCAAAATTGGCCAGGACATCCAGTTCACTGAGGCTGAAGGCAGTTTCCTGGAGAACCGGCAGGTCCTGGGCAATGGTTTCCAAAAGGTCTTCATACAGTTGCTTTTCCCGGGCCAGGGCGCGGGTGCGGGCACTGAGGGCCTTTTCCTCGAACTCCTTGAGCTGGGGCGTGATGAAGCGCTCGGCATTTTTCAGGGTCTGGCGGCGGATATAATCCGCCGGCACTTCCTCTGACTGCAGGCGGCTGATCTCGATGTAGTAGCCATGCACCTTGTTGTAGCCCACCTTGAGCGTGGACAGGTTGGTGCGTGCTTTTTCCTCGGCTTCCAGCCTGGTCAGGAACTCCCCGGCATTGCTGCTCAACTGGCGCAGTTCATCCAGGTCGGCATCGTAACCATCGGCAATCACACCACCTTCGCGAATGACTACCGGCGGGTTCTCGCAAATGGCCCGTTCCAGCAATTCGGCCAGGTCAGGGCAGGGATGAATAGTCCGGGCCAGTGCCTGGAGGCGGGGTGAATCCAGGGTGTTTAGTTCGGCGGCCACTTGCGGTATCGCCACCAGGGCTGTGCGCAAGTGAGCCAGGTCCCGCGGCCGGGCACTGCGCAGGGCAATGCGGGACAGGATGCGCTCCATGTCACCGACAGGTTTCAGGTGTGATTGCAGGGTCTCGAAATGGTAATTGGACATGAGCGCCGCTACCGCGTTCTGGCGCTGCCGGATGTCGTCGTGATTACGTATGGGGCGATTCAGCCAGCGGCTGAGCAGGCGTGAGCCCATGGGGGTGGCGCACCGGGACAGAATACTGGCCAGGGTGTTATCCGAACCGCCCGCCAGGTTGCGGTCAATTTCCAGGTTGCGCCGGCTGATACTGTCCAGGACCAGGCTGTCCTCGGTCTGTTCCACGCGCAATGCACGTACGTGGGGCAGGCTGGTTTGCTGGGTTTCCATGGCATAGGCCAGCAGGCAGCCGGCGGCCTGCACGGCGCTGTCCATGGCCTCACAGCCAAAGCCGCCGAGAGAGTCGGTATTGAACTGTTTGCACAGGGCGCGGGTGGCGGAATCCAGGTCAAACTCCCAGCCGGGGCGTTGGCGCAGGCCCCGGTGCCGGGCAAGGTCTGCTGGTAGCGTCATGGTTTCCGGTGCCAGGATTTCGGCCGGATTGATCCGGTGAACTTCACTGGACAGGCTTTGCTCGTTATTGACCTGGAGGACAGAAAAGCGGCCGCTGCTGATGTCCAGGTAGGCAATGCCATAGGGGTGTTCGGTACCGGGGGCGTCTTCACGGAACAGGGCAGCGAGCAGGTTGTCCCGGTTTTCCTTGAGCAGGGCTTCATCACTCAGGGTGCCCGGTGTGATCAGGCGGACCACCTTGCGCTCGACCGGGCCCTTGCTGGTCGCCGGGTCACCAATCTGCTCACAAATGGCTACCGAAACGCCGGCTTCCACGAGCTTGGCCAGGTACCTGTCGGCGGCGTGGTAGGGAATGCCGCACATGGGAATGGGGGAGCCGCCGGATTTACCGCGAGCGGTCAGGGTGATGTCCAGCAGTTTGGACGCTTTCTCGGCGTCCCGGTAGAACAGCTCGTAGAAATCCCCCATGCGATAGAAAAGCAACTCATCAGGATGCTCAGCCTTGACCTTCAGGTACTGCTGCATCATGGGGGTGTGCTGGGTAGAAGACTGGCTCAAAAGGCTGGCTCGAAAGACGGCTTGTTTATGATTTTTATGAAGCCAGGGATTCTACGTTATCTTGCTGGCAGCCTCCAATAATTTGCAGGTGAGTGTCCGTTTTGGCCGATTTCCATATGGCATAAAAAGCGGTTATCTGCTTTAATGAATCGCATCAAATTACAGCGAATTTCTGCCCTTTCCGGCACATGAAATCCCTGTTTTAAAGTGACAATTTTCTCTAATCAAGCAACTCCAAGGACCCACTCCGGCAATGGCAGACAAACAAGCTATCAGTAAAGACGCAACCAAAGATTCCAACAAAGACAAGGCATTAACGGCAGCCCTGGCCCAGATAGAACGCCAGTTCGGCAAAGGCTCCATGATGCGCCTGGGTGATTCCGAAAGTATCGCGGTGCCAGCCATTTCCACCGGATCACTGGGCCTGGATATCGCCCTGGGCATCGGCGGTCTGCCGCGCGGCAGGGTCGTGGAAATCTACGGTCCGGAATCTTCAGGCAAGACCACGCTGGCCCTGCAAGTCATTGCCGAAGCCCAGAAAATCGGCGGTACCTGCGCCTTTGTTGATGCCGAACACGCCCTGGACCCCATCTACGCGGAAGCCCTTGGCGTGGACGTGGACAACCTGCTGGTCAGCCAGCCGGATACCGGTGAGCAGGCCCTGGAAATTTGCGACATGATCGTACGCTCTGGCGCTGTCGATGTGGTCGTCATCGACTCCGTTGCCGCCCTGACGCCACGGGCAGAAATTGAAGGTGACATGGGCGACTCGCACATGGGCCTGCAGGCGCGCCTGATGTCACAGGCACTGCGCAAGATGACCGGCAATATCAAGACCTCCAATACCCTGGTCATCTTCATTAACCAGATCCGTATGAAAATCGGCGTCATGTTTGGTTCACCTGAGACCACGACAGGTGGTAATGCCCTGAAGTTCTATGCCTCGGTCAGGCTGGATATTCGCCGAATCGGTTCCATCAAGGATGGCGATGAAGTCGTAGGCAACGAGACCCGTGTCAAAGTCGTCAAGAACAAGGTGGCACCGCCATTCAAGCAGACCGAATTCCAGATTTACTACGGCCAGGGCACATCCAGGCTGGGCGAGATCATCGATATGGGCGTTCAGCATGAACTGGTTGAAAAAGCCGGTGCCTGGTATGCCTACAACGGCGAGAAAATAGGCCAGGGCAAGAAAAACGCCATGGCCTGGCTGGAAGAAAACCCCGAAGCCGCTGCCACCATCGAAAAAGCCCTGCGCGACAAGCTCCTGGCCAAGCCGAAGAAGCGCGGCGACCAGGAAGATGAGGCCCCTGATGCCGGCGAGCCGCCGGTAGAAGAGGTCGCCGAGGCCAAGTAACTTATTCCATGTCCGGGTGCAGACTCCCAGAAAAGGGAGCAGACTCTTGAAGAAGTCCCGGCCTGATGAAAGTCCTTCTGTCACTGTCCGGCGTGCCGCCATGAATTTGCTGGCGCGCCGGGAACAGTCATTCCAGGAACTTCTCCAGAAACTGACCCAAAAATATCCCGAACTGGACAAGGACGAGATCATCCTGCCTGCCCTGGAGCGTCTTCGCGAAGAAAACCTGCAATCCGATGCGCGCTTTCTGGAATCCTACGTGCGCTACCGCAGCTCACGGGGCAACGGGCCGCTGAAAATCACCATGGAGTTACAGCAAAAGGGGATAAATCAGCGCGAGTCAGAGTCAGAAGTGTATTCGCCGGATTATG